>JASHTT010000082.1 GCA_030040415.1 Streptosporangiaceae bacterium
TCCGCCGCACGCTTACCGGAACGCCATCCGCCAGGAGGTAGTGCGGGGACGCACTGGTCACGACCGTCGTGACGATGTCTCCAGGCCTCGGAGCTGTGAAGTCCCGGGAAGCGACCCTTGGAGCCCCGTCGGCGTACTCCCAGGGGGCGAAGTGCACGAGCCTGTTGTCTCGCGCCCGGCCCGACATGCGGTGCGTCGCGCTGTCCTTGCGGCCTTCGCCCTCGGCGACCAGCACCTCGACCTGCGTGCCTACCAGCTTCTGGTTCTCCGCCAGCGCCACCTCAGCGACCAGGGCTGCCAGTCGCTCATACCGCTCGGCCACCACCTCGGGCGGCACTTGATCGGGCAATTCCGCGGCGGGCGTGCCAGGACGGATCGAGTACTGGAAGGTGAACGCCCCGGCGAACCGGGCTTCGCGCACGACGTCGAGCGTGCCGCGGAAGTCCCGTTCCGTCTCCCCGGGAAACCCGACGATGATGTCCGTGGTGATCGCCGCTTCGGGCATTGCTGCCCTGACCCGGTCGATGATGGCGAGGTACTTCTCCCGCCGGTAGGCCCGGCGCATGGCACGCAGCACGTCGTCCGAGCCCGACTGCAGCGGCATGTGCAACTGCGGCATCACGTTCGGCGTCTGCGCCATCGCGGCAATCACGTCATCGGTGAAGTCACGCGGGTGGGGCGAGGTGAACCGAACCCGTTCGAGGCCGTCGACCTGGCCGCACGCGCGCAACAGCTTGCCGAAGGCGAGCCGGTCGCCGAAGCCGACGCCGTACGAATTGACGTTCTGGCCGAGCAGCGTGATCTCCAGCACGCCTTCGGCAGCGAGCGCCTCGACCTCGGCGAGCACGTCGCCAGGCCGCCGGTCCTCCTCGCGGCCGCGCAGGCTCGGCACGATGCAGAATGTGCAGGTGTTGTTGCATCCGACCGATATGGCCACCCAGGCGGAGTAAGCCGATTCACGGCTCGCCGGCAGCACGGACGGGAACCGCTCTAGCGACTCGAGGATCTCGACCTGGGCCTGCTGCCGGACCCGCGCTCGTTCGAGCAGCACGGGCAGCGAGCCGATGTTGTGAGTGCCGAACACCACGTCAACCCAGGGCGCCCGCTGGGTAATGACCTGCCGGTCCTTCTGCGCCAGGCAGCCGCCGACCGCGATCTGCATGCCGGGCCGGGCGTTCTTCACCGGAAGCAGGTGACCGAGGTTCCCGTACAGGCGGTTGTCGGCGTTCTCCCTGACGGCGCATGTGTTGAAGACCACGACGTCCGGCTCGGCGCCGACCGCGGCGCGCCGGTAACCGGCCGCCTCGAGCAACCCAGCGAGCCGCTCGGAGTCGTGCATGTTCATCTGGCACCCGTAGGTGCGGATCTCGAAGCTTCGCTGCTCGACGGCCGCCATGTCCTCAAGGTTAAGGGACCTGCCGGAGGTCCCGCGGCCCGTGTTCGCCGTCCCGGCCGGGCAACGCGCCCGACCTGAACCGATCGGCCGGGCCTGCCCTCACCCGGCCCGGCCTGGGCAGGTTAGCAACGATTGGCCCGGTGTCCGTATCGTCTCGTCGCGGAGACGTCAGGTAGGGCACCATATGCCTATGACTGAGAGCGGGACGGGCATCGACGGCAGCCTGCCGGACGATGCAGACGAGCAGGTCGGCACGCGGAATACGGCTCCCGAGGTGCCCTACGGGGAGTGGCCGTCGCCGATCAGCGCCGCCGAGATCGCACACGGGCAGGTGGTCGGCTCGTTCCCGACGGTCCTGGGCGGCGACGCCTGGTGGCAGGAGACCCGCCCGGAGGAGGGCGGCCGGACCACGGTGATGCACCACGCAGGAGGCAAGCAGACGGCGCTGCTCGACGCGCCGTGGGATGCCCGCACCCGAGTGCATGAGTACGGCGGCAAGTCCTACTTGCCTATCCCCCGGTCAGCCCTGGCGCGCGGCGCAGCGGCCAAGAATGCGCGTGGCTACCAGCTACTCTTCGCCAACTTTGCCGACCAGCGCTTGTACCTGACCAGGCACGGCGGCGGCGACCCGGCCCCGCTTACGCCTGATCCCGCAGCCGTGCCGACCGATTCGGGTTCCGGCACGCTCCCGAGCGGAGGCCTCCGCTACGCCGACCCAGTCTTGTCGCCCAACGGACGCGAAGTCTGGTGCGTGCAGGAACGCCACGAGGACGGAAAGGTCGCCCGCGCCATCGTGGCAGTGCCCCTGGACGGCTCGGCGGCCGACAGGCCCGAGGCCATCCGCATCCTTGCCGACGGTGCCGACTTCTTTGCTTACCCGACACCGTCGCCGGATGGCATGTGGCTCGCCTGGATCAGCTGGAATCACCCGCACATGCCGTGGGACGGCACCGAACTGCGGATCGCGCCGGTCAAGGACGGCATGCCGGGCAAGAGCCGCCTGCTGATGGGCAGCCAGCGCGAGTCCGTCCTTGCGCCGCTGTGGCGGGACAACACCAGCCTGTACGTGGCAACTGACTGGCCAGGCTGGTGGAACATCTACCAGATCAGCATCACCGGGGATCTCCCGCTCGCGCTGTTCCCTGCCGACGAGGAGTTCGCCGCGCCGCTGTGGCGGCTCGGCGCCCGTCCCTTTGTCCTGCTTGCCGATGGCCGCCTCGCGGTGGTCCATGGCGCGGGCTCGATGCGCCTCGGCATCCTGGACCCGGAATCGTTCGAGCTGACCGACCTCGACACCCCGTACGCCGAGTACGAGCCGGCCTTGTCGGCGGACGGCAACTGGATCGCGGGCGTGGCCGGCGGTCCGCTGGTTCCCTCCTCAGTGATCAGGATCGACGCCGAGACGAGCAAGACAGAGGTGCTCCAGCACGATCCCGGTGACCTGCCGGACGAGAGATATCTGGCGGTGCCGGAGCAGGTCGACTTCGAGGGCCCGTACGGGCAGGTCGTCCACGCGCTGCTGTATCGGCCCACCAACCCCGAGGCCCAGGGTCCCGACGGCGCGCGTCCGCCGTATGTGGTCTGGGTGCATGGCGGGCCCACCGGCCGCGTGACCGCCACCCTCGACCTGCGGAAGGCGTACTTCACCAGCCGGGGTATCGGCATCATCGACGTCAACTACGGCGGCTCGGCAGGCTACGGCCGCCAGTACCGGGAGCGCCTGCGCCGCGAGTGGGGCGTCGTCGACGTGCAGGACGCCATCGCGGCAGCCCGCTGGGTGGCGAACTCTGCTGGCGCGGACCCGGCCAGGATCGCCATCCGGGGCGGGTCGGCCGGCGGCTGGACCACGCTGGCAGCGGTGACGACAGGTACCCGGCGCGGCACCGTGTTCAGCGCCGCGACTTCCCTCTCCGGGGTCGCTGACCTGCGCGGATTCGCTGAGCAGACGCACGACTTCGAGTCCCGCTACCTGGACGGCCTGATCGGGCCGCTGCCCGGCTTCGAGACCGTGTACGAGGAGCGGGCGCCGGTCGGGCACGTGAACGCCGCCACCTGCCCGGTGCTGCTGCTTCAGGGGCTCGACGACCCGGTCGTGCCGCCAGCGCAGGCCGAGAGCATCGCAGCCGACCTGGCCGCACACGGCATCCGGTACGCGTACATCGGCTTCGAGGGTGAGTCGCACGGCTTCCGGAAGGCCGAGACCATCACCGCCGCGCTCGAGGCGGAGCTGTCCTTCTACGGACAGATCCTGGGCTTCGAGCCGCCCGGCATACCGAAGATCGCTGTCGCGCCTGGCAAGGCTGACGGCAAGACCAAAGCCAAGGGCTGACCGGGCCCCCGGCTCCTGGCCCGCCGAGCGACCCCTGCTCAGCGGCCCAGGGTGGCGTTCGCGCCGGGACTGCCGACGACGCTCTGAGTTCCGAACTGGGCTTGGCGTTAGTGCGTCCCGACCGGACCTCGCTCGATCAGCGGGCGAACTCCGTCGCCCGCGACTCGCGGATCACAGTGACCCGGATCTGGCCGGGGTAGGTCAGCTCGTCCTCGACCTGCTTGGCGACGTCGCGGGCGATCACCTGTGCCTGGATATCGTCCACTTCGCCGGGCTTGACCATGACCCGGATCTCCCGGCCGGCCTGCATGGCGAAGACCTTCTCCACGCCATCCTGTGCCATCGCGATGTGCTCGAGCCGCTCGAGTCGCCTGATGTAGGCCTCCAGCGACTCGCGGCGGGCGCCAGGCCGACTGCCGCTGATCGCGTCGGCCGCCTGGGTTAGCACCGCCTCGACGGTGCGCACCTCGACCTCGTTGTGGTGGGCCTCGATGGCGTGCACCACGTCGTCCGGTTCGCCGTACTTGCGGGCTATCTCTGCCCCGATCAGCGCGTGGCTGCCCTGCACCTCGTGGGTCAGCGCCTTGCCGATGTCGTGCAGCAGCGTGCAGCGCTTCATGAGGGCGGGGTCAAGACCGAGTTCACTGCCCATCATCCCGGCGATGTGCGCCGACTCGATCAGGTGCTTCAGCACGTTCTGGCCGTAAGAAGTCCGGTAGCGGAGCGTCCCGAGCAGGTGCGTGAGCTCGGGATGCATGTCGGTGATGCCCGTGTCCGCCAGGGCGTCCTCACCGGCGCGCACGCACAGCGCCTCGATCTCGGTCCGGCTCCGCTCGTAAGCCTCCTCGATACGCTGCGGGTGGATCCGGCCATCCAGCACGAGCCGCTCCAGCGTCAGCCTGCCGACCTCACGGCGGACCGGATCGAAGCAGGACAGCAGCACGGCCTCAGGCGTGTCGTCGATGATCAAGTTGACCCCGGTCACCGACTCGAAAGCGCGAATGTTGCGACCCTCGCGGCCGATAATCCGGCCTTTCATCTCATCGCCGGGCAGGTGCAGTACGGAGACGACGGACTCGCTGGTCTGCTCGCTGGCTACCCGCTGTATCGCCAGGGTGATGATCTTGCGGGCGCGCTTGTCGCCTTCCCGCTGAGCCTCGGCCTCGATGTCGCGGACGATGCGGACTGCGTCGCGCTTTGCCTGATTCTCGATGCCGGCCACGAGTTCGGCCTTCGCCTGCTCCGCCGTCAGGCCGGCAATCCGTTCCAGCTCGACCTGCCGCTCAGCGCCGAGCCGCGAAAGCTGCGCCCGCTGTTCGTCTAGTTCAGCCGCCCGCTCCTCGGCTTTCCTGATCGCCTCGTCGATGCGCTGCTCGCGCTCGCTCAGCCGGTCCTCGCGCCGCTCAATGTCGGCCCTTAGCCGCCTCGACTCGTCCTTCGCCGCCCTGGCCTCGGCGTCGGCCTCCCTGCGTGCCTCCATGGCCACCTCGGCGGTGGCCTGGGCCTTGCTCACGATGGCTGCTGCTTCGTCCTCTGCCTTGGTCCGCAAATCCGCCGCCAGAGCAGCAACCTCAGCCTTGATGTGCTCATCCTCAGCGGAAGGAACCTCAGCGCGAACCGCATCACGCGCAGGAGCCGACGACAGGAGACTGCCGCTACGGCGAAGCAGCACCACCATGACAGTCAGAGCGCCAACGGCGGCTAGGCATCCGATGACGACTAGTGCTAGCACCGCCCCGCTGTCGTTCACCACGGCCCCTCTCCGACCCTGCCCGCGCTCGTCGCGAGCCTGCGCAGGCGTGTCCGCCCGCAGCGAGGGGTACTGCCCGAGCCAGCCATGGCACCGGCTTGCCGTGCCTGGCAAGGTCACGCCGCAAGGCGCTTTTAGCCACGGGTCCCGCGAACGATGCGCCCGTTGGCGCTAACGCCGCAACCCCGTACTCATCCCGACGCGACCCGTCGGTGCGGCATCATCGCCACCCGCGGGCGCTAGGTCGGCTCTGCACGCTCCTTCCGGTTTCGCCGACCGCTCATAGCGGCCGAGAGGCCTGTCAGTCGGTGCGTCCTGTTCGTCTCTTTGCGCTGTGCCGTTAAGAGTTAGCTGCTCCAGTTGGAACTAGAGCAGCCATCCTGCCTCTTCTATCTCAATGTCCTCACACGTCGCCCTGGCGTGCTCGGAGCAGAAAAACCTCGCTGCCGTGAGGTTAAGCGGAGATAACGATTTGAGCAAGCAGAGGTATTTGATCTTCTTTTCGCACTCGCCGCTGCGGCCCCGGATCCACCTCACACCCGCTTCCCGCTTGACCTAGGCTGACTGCCGCCGTCGGGGCCCCGGGTGCCAGGCGCCAGAAGCTGACCGGTGACATGCACCAGCGACGGCCACCACGGCGGAGGTTCATGCCGCCGCGGGTTGCACAGGTGATCCATGACCACCCGAAAGATGACGGCGCGGATGAGGTACTGGGTCGCGTCGGGATGGCCGCCGAGGATAGCAAGGACGCCCTCATCTGCGCCTTCCCAGACCATCGCGTCAACGGCGATGACGGCAGTGGCGAACATCTGAGGGCGCCAATACGGCGACAGGTCGATGATCCCGGGCGCCAGCGAGTCCTGAAACAGCACGTTGCCCTATAGGTCTCCGTGGATCAGCTGGTCACGGCCCTGGACCGGCCGGAGTTGCGCGGCCAGGTGGCCGATCACCGGCAATGACGTGAACCGTTCGAGGACCTCGGCGTCCCAGGCGGCTCGATCGGCTGTCGCGAAGGGGTCAGTTCGCTGCTGGTGCCATGACGGTGCCGGGATGTGAGCGGTTGCCCGGTGGAAGCGCTCACCGACCGCGGCGATGTCAACCCACCGCCCCGGAAGGTGCTGCCCGGCAAGCCACCGCCAAGCGCTCCAGCCCGCTATGGCTAGCTCACCGCTGCGAGTTCGCACCGGCCGCGATAGGCGGAACCCGTCCTCGGCGATCTCGCTGAGGACGGCTTCCTGCCACGCCAGGGCGTCCAGGGACATGTCGAGCGGCTTGAGGACCAGCTTCCCAGCCCTCCAGGCCATCCCCTGACCACCAGACAACGGCTCAACGAGGGCCGTGTCCGCATCGAAAGCGGCGAGCACCGGTGCTGGAGGCCTACTCGTCACGCCAGTCATAGTCCCGCATGAGCGGGCAAGGGCAGGAAGGTCAGGCGCGCGCTAATTGAGCCAAGACCGGTTACAACTCGGCCTCGTCGCTTTCGTCCGGGTCAGGCATGTCGAACAGGGCGTAACCGATCCGGCCATCTTGGGCTTCCTGCTCGAGTGCCTCCCGGACCACGCGGTAGGAGAGTCCGGCTGGGTACCCTTTCCGGGCCAGCACTCCGGTCAGCCGACGCAGCCTGGCAACGGGCTCGAGGCCGGCCGAACTCGCAAGGCGCTGATTGACAAGCTCGCGCGCCGTGGCGGCCTCCTGCCCCGGATCCAGCTCGCCAAGCGCGGCCTGGATGTCGTCCTGCGCGACGCCCCGCTGCCGGAGCTCCGCCGCGAGCGCGCGGCCGGCCAGCCCCCGGCCATGGTGCCTCGACTCGACCCAGGCCCTGGCGAACATGGCGTCGTCGATCAGCCGCACCTCTGCGAACCGGGCGAGCACGGCCTCGGCCGCGTCATCGGGAACGCCCCGCCGACGCAGCGCGGCGGCCAGCTGCGCCTGAGTCCGCGGAGCGGCTGTCAGCATCCGCAGGCAAATCTGGCGGGCCACCGCTTCGGGGTCCGCCTCTGGGCCGGCGGGCACGCCCGAGCCCCGCCCCGGGCGGGTCCTGCCGCCTGTGCGGCCGCCTGCATCGCCT
>JASHTT010000083.1 GCA_030040415.1 Streptosporangiaceae bacterium
AGTAATGAACATCCGATCTCCTCGAACGATATTGGACGCGGGCACGAGTAGACCGCGCTTCAGTCCTGTCGTCACTGGGCGGCAGGCGTGCCCGCGCAGTAAGTAATCGTGGAGCGGGTTCCTGAACGGACGCTGAAGGCGCTCTGCGAAGTCGCAGCAAGGCCGCGGCTCAGCTCAGCACGCTCAGCGACCTTGGAACAGCGCCAACCGAGCCGAGGGCCCTGGCATCCGCGAAGGCCCGGCGCCCGGGCACCGCCCCGCACCCGCAGCTAACAGGAAACGCGCAGGTCCACTGCACGAGACTCTGAGGTTCTCCGCTGAAGCTGTGCCGGTGACCAACGAGCAAGACGAGGGATTCTCGTACGCACCAGGCGGCGGACCGTGGCAGCCGCCACCTCCGCCTCCCCCTCCGCAGACGCCTCAGCCAGGCCCAGGCACCGAGGGCCCAGGCACCGACTGGTGGGGCCCGCCGGCCTACGGGTCCCCGTATATGCCCACCGCCAAACAAGCCGCCTGGCCTCAGCGCAGCCGCAGCCGCGGCTGGGCACTGGCCGGCGGGATCGCGGCGGTCCTCGCGGTAGGCACCGTCGGCGGTTTCATTGGCCACGCCATTGACGGCTCAGGTGCCTCCGCAAGCCCGGCCGCTGCCACCACCCCGTCTGGCAACGGCGCCTTCCGCCCGGGTACGGGCAGCGGGTCCAACCCAGGCTCTGGAACTGGCTCCGGGTTCCCTTATGGCAACGGCTCCGCGCCGGGCTCAGGGAACGGTTACGGCGGGCCGTTCGGCGGAACCGGCTCGTCCGGTACGGCACCGAGCTCCAGCGGGTCGGGACCTGCCGATGCCTCGTCGATCGCAGCGCGCGTCGATCCTGGCCTAGTTGACGTCAACACCACTGTCGACTACGGGACTGCCGAGGCAGCCGGTACGGGGATGGTGCTGACGTCCAACGGCGAGGTCCTCACCAACAATCACGTGATCGACGGCGCCACCTCTATCAGCGTCACCGACGTGGGCAACGGCCGCACGTATCACGCCACGGTCGTCGGCTACAGCGTCACCAAGGACGTCGCGATTCTCAAGCTCACGGGCGCCTCCGGACTGCAGACGGTCACCACCAGCTCTGCGCGCGTGTCGGTCGGCGAGGAGGTCGTTGGCATCGGGAACGCCGGCGGCTCGGGCGGGACGCCGAGCTACGCGGGCGGCACGGTCACGGCCACTGACCAGTCGATCACCGCCAGCGATGAGCTGACGGGCACGGACGAGAACCTGACCGACATGATCGCGACGAACGCCGACATTCAGTCTGGTGACTCCGGCGGACCACTGGTTAACGCGTCCGGCCAGGTCATCGGCATGGACACGGCCGGGTCGGACACTTCCCAGTTTGGCGCCCAGTCGAGCGGCTCGGGCTATGCGATACCGATTGGCGTCGCGACGTCGATCGCCGGCGAGATCACGGCCGGGCTCTCCTCGAGCACCGTGCACGTCGGCGCGACGGCGTTCCTTGGCGTGGAGCTCGGCCAGTCGCAGAGCGGGGCCGGCTACGGCGGCTCCGCTGCCAGCAACGGCGTGGAGATCTCCGGAGTCGTGTCCGGCAGCCCCGCTGCCCGCGCCGGCCTGGCGGACGGCGATGTCATCACCAGCGTGGCAGGTCGCGGCGTCACGTCGCAGTCGTCGCTGCGCACGGTCATGGTCAACGACGTCAAACCAGGCCAGACGGTAACCGTCCAGTACACCGGCACGAACGGCCAGCAGCACAGGGTGAGTCTCGTCCTTGCCAGCGGGCCGCCAGCCTGATCAGCAAGGCTGCTGCCGGGCCCGGGCCGTGGGGCTGACGCCCGTCACGACGCTGGCCGCAACTCGGTGATGGCTTCCGTCCCGCCCGCCGTTGGCGCGGCCAGCGCGGTGCCCGCGAGAGCGGAGATGACCGCACGTGCCGCGAGCTGACCGCTGCGGACCGCCCCTTCCATGCAATCGGGCATGCCGGTGTCGGTCCACGCTCCGGCCACCGCGAGGCCAGGAAGACGAGTGATCTGAGCAGCCCGGAACGAGCCCGATCCGGGCAGCTGCCGGATTGTCGCGCGTCGTTCCCTTGTCACGAAGAAGTCCTCGACGCTCGCGTCCGCCGCGGCGGGGAACAAGCGGCTGAGTACCTGCAGGCACTCCTCGCGCAGGACCCCGGCCGGCGCGTCCACGTACCGGTCAGCGGCCGGGATGCTCACGGCGAGGTACTGCCCGGCGTGCAGGCCGGCCGCAACGGTCTTGTCGATCACCCAGCGCGCCGGGCAATCCGCCACGACAGCGAACGGCAGCTCCGTCACCTGGCTTCCGTACACGACGTGCATGCTGACTATGGGTGACGCACCGAGCTTGGCCCAGCCCGCCGCATCGGCCGCTAGCTCGGCGGGCGCGAGCTCAGCGGCTTGCCAGGCGGGCACGGCGAGCACAACGGCCGCTGCGCTGATCATCTCGGGCTCGTCGCGCTCGAACGGGAGCTCGTCGTCCGCGCGCTCGTCAGCGCCCTCCACAAAGACCTGGTAGCCACCGGCGCGGTCCGGCCGGATGGCGCCGACCTTCCTGCCCACCAGCACCTCGGCGCCGAGGCGGCGCAGCAAGGACGCAGCCGGGTTCCCGTGCAGCTGGCAGAACGGCACGGACGGCGTGCCGAGGTCCGCGTTCTCTCGCCCTGCCAGCAGCCCCGACAAGAAGGCCCGCGCGAGGTGGGCATCGGCTTGCTCTACGTCGGCATTGAGCGCGGCGACGCACAGCGGCTCCCAGAACATGCGGCGGGCACGGTCCCCCTGCCGATGCCTGGATAGCCACTGCGCGAAGTCGCAACGGTCCGCAGGCCGATCCCCGGACCCCGGCTCCGAGCCGGTTGCGCCGGCCGCGGACCAGGCCGGCTCGTGCAGCCCTAGGACGGCAGGCGCGAGGTTAAGCCGCTCCGCCGGCGTCAGCAGCCGGTACCGCGCGATCGAAGCCGCCAGATGCAACGGCGGAGGCAGCGCCGACCGGCGCACCCTGCCACGGGCCTGCGCTGTGAGCACCGTCAGGTCGAGCCTGTCCTGAATGGCCGCCGACTCGGCAACGCCCAGTTTGGCCAGCAGCCCTAAGTAGGCGGTCCAGTGCCGGAAGAAGACATGCTGGCCATTGTCGACGGTGAGCCCGCGCCGTCCGAAAGAGCACGTGGCACCGCCCAGCCAAGGCCTTGCCTCGACAAGGCAGACCGGCAGCCCAGCCTCAGCCAGGTCGATCGCGGCGCTGATGCCAGCAAGTCCCCCGCCCACGACAACGACTTGTTCAGCCAAGAGGCATCTTCCCCGTAACGCCGGCAACCGCGCGAATTACTCGCAACGGCCACAGCCCCGTAATTCTCTGGTCATTTCGCACGACCGTTAATTGCCTTGTGCACGCGGGATTCTAGCGACTCGACGCGAGGCCGGCTTTGCTGATCACGGCATTAGACAGTTTGCCGAATTCAGCCCGTCCTGCCCATGTTGCCGCCCATTCGGCGCGGCCAGGCACCTCGGCGCCGGCCATAACCTGCGGGCGGCCGTCGGACCCGGACATCTGGCCTGCCGGGTTTCCGAGTGCGGCCCGGTCCGACACTGCCTCGGCCACGCGCGCGGCGGCCTGCGATGTTGCGCAGCAGATGGGGCTGCGCCTCGACTGCGCCACGAGAACGCCAGCACGATTTACCGTTCCGGCGAGGTTCATATTTCGCCTTTAGAATTGGCCTGCTCGTCCCGTTTCATGGGTCAACTGCGCAATATCGTGTTACGCTCCCATATCTGTTGGCCCGGCGCGAGCGCTCGGCGGACAGACTGCGACCTCCTCTCACCCTGGGGACTCACTCATGGGATTGCGTCACAGGTCCATCCGATTCAGGGTAGGCATCCTCATCGCCGTTCCCGTCTTGTCCCTGATCGCGCTGTACTTCTTCGCCGCCAGCTTCACTCTCGGCGGCGCCATCGGGCAGGCGCATGCGAGGAAGCTGCGCGCCGACCTTGGCTCAGTCGGTGTCTTCCAGGGTCAGCTGGCCCGCGAGCGGCACCTGGCGATGCTCAGCCTGGCGAGGCCGGAGAGCACGGCGCAGCTGTCCGCGTTCAGCCTCCAGCAGACAGCCACTGGAAACGCTCTCACCGCGCTGCAGATGGCACTTCGCTCGGCACAGGTGCAGGACAACGCATCGGCGCAAGAGAAAACGGCGATCGGGCGGCTGCTCTCCGAGACGAACCGGCTCCAGTTCATCCGCAACGACGTGCTGGCCGACGCGATCACCCCCGTCGGCGTGCTCGACGCCTACGACTCGATCATCAACGCAGGCTTCCCGGTGATCACCGATGCGCTCGCCGAGCAGACCAACGTCCCGCTGGTCACGCAGGCCCAGGGCCTCGTCAATTTGGCGCGGGTCGGTGAGCTGGCCGCTGAGGAAGGCGACCTGCTGTCGGGTGCCATAGAGGCCGGCTCGTTCCCGAGCATCGAGCGGATCACCTTCGCCGAACTGGCCAGCCAGCGCCAGGAGCTCGCCAACAGCACGATTCCCAGCCTGCAGCCGGCCTACCGATCGGTGGTGGACGCTAGCCTGCCACCCAGCTCGGGTGCGGCGCTCACTCAGCTCGAGAACGGTGTCATCACGACCAGGTGGGCGAGCGGCCACACGGTGCCCCCCGGCATTCTCAACACGCCAACGAGCCTCGGCGATTACACCGCGGCGCTGCTCGCTGGCGCGACTATTGCGGGCGACAAGCTGCAGGCGCAGGCCCAGCACCAGGCCGACACGGTGTTTCTGCAACTCCTCGTAGCCGGTGCGCTCGGCCTGCTCGGCATCATCGCGTCCGTGCTGCTTTCGCTGCTGCTCGGCAGGAGCCTGGTGCGCCAGCTCCGCGAACTGCGGGCCTCGGCACTGGTGCTGGCGAACGAGCAGCTGCCCGAGGTCACCGCACAGCTCCGCGAAGGGCAGCCGGTAGACCTGTCGAAGTACGAGCAGCCCGCAGAGCCCACTAATAACGAGATCGAACAGGTCCGGCAGTCGTTCGGCGTCGTGCAGCGGGCAGCAATCCAGTCGGCAGTCGACGAATCGAAGCTGCGCAAGGGTGTCAGCGAAGTGTTCAGGAACCTGGCCGGACGCAGCCTGTCGTTGCTGCAACGCCAGCTGACGCTGCTTGACGGGATGGAACGGCGCGCGACCGAACCCGCCGAGCTGGAGAACCTGTTCCGCCTGGACCACCTGACGACCCGGATGCGCAGGCACGCAGAGGGCCTGATCATCTTGTCCGGTAACACCCCGGCCAGGGCGTGGCGGCATCCGGTTCAGCTGATCGACGTGCTGCGCGCTGCCGTCGCCGAGGTCGAGGACTACACCAGGATCCGGGTGCTGTCCCGGACCACGGCGTCGGTGGCTGGTCACGCAGTCGCCGACGTCATCCACCTGATCGCCGAGCTCGCCGAGAACGCGACCGTCTTCTCGCCGCCGAGCACGCCGGTACTCATCCAGGGTGACCTTGTCGGCCGCGGCTTCGCGGTCGAGATCGAGGACCGCGGGCTCGGCATCTCGGCCGCGCGGCTGGCCGAGATCAACGCCAGCCTCGCCGATCCGCCGCAGTTCGACCCTGCGGTCAGCGACCAGCTTGGCCTGTTCATCGCCGGCCAGCTGGCCAAGCGGCACGACATCAAGATCACGCTGCAGCCATCGGTCTACGGTGGCACGACCGCAGTCGTGTTGATCCCGTACGCGCTGGTAGTCGACGAGGACACCGACCGGCTGTTGCCAGGCGCCGCGCAACCGGATCGGCTCCCGGGCCGGCACGCCGCGCTCGTCCCGTCGGCGAGCACCCGCGAAGGGAACGGCCACGCCGCGAGCCCGAGCGGCACAAGCTACCCGCCGCTCAGCACACCGGTCGCTGTCGTGCTCCCGCCCGGTGCCGGAGATGATCAGCCGATCGAAGCCGCAGTAGTTATCGATGCCGCAGTAGTTGTCGATGACACCCTGGTTGTCGATGGCACCGTAGTTGTCAACGACACCGTAGCTGTCGACGACACCGAAGCTGTCGACGACACTGCGGTTAT
>JASHTT010000084.1 GCA_030040415.1 Streptosporangiaceae bacterium
GACGGTATCGGTGCCGATCGTGGCATAGGCGGTCGCCAGAGCAGGGATCCGGGCCGGAGCAGCGGATGACCGGCCAGCAGGTCCGAACGCTCCCGCGGCGGCCGGGATTACGGCCGCGATCAGCGCCACCGCGGCAACAGATCCGGCAGCCGCCTCGATCCGGCGGCGCCTCTTCAGCCGCGCTCCGGCCCGGACGCAACCGGGCACGAGATGCGGGGTCGGCGGGCGCTGCGCGACGGCGTTCGCGAACATTGCCCGGAGCCACTTCTCATCCACTCCGTACCTCCCCTGGGTTGCCGCGAGTGTGCGTCGCGCCGGCGGGTGGGCTGGCGTCTGCCGGCTCGCCCAGTAGTCGCCTGAGCTTGTCCAGCGCGCGGGCGCTCTGGCTTTTCACGTTGCCAACGGAGCAGCCGAGGTGCGCCGCGACTTGCTCGATGCTCATGTCCTCCCAGTAGCGCAGCACGAGGACGGCGCGCGCCTTGGGCGGAAGCGTGGCGAGCGCTTCGGTCAGGTCCAGCCTCAACTCGGCCGGCTGCTGCTCGGCAACACGCTCCGGGAGCTCGCGAACGTCGCCGCTGAGCACTTCACGACGCCGCTTCCTGCGGCACTCGACGAAGTAGGTGTTCAGCAGCGTGCGCTTGGCGTATGCCTGCGCGGAGTCCAGGTTCCTGATCCGGTACCAGGCAGCGAAGACCTTGGCGAGGGTCGTCTGCGTGAGGTCTTCTGCGGTGTGCCAGTCCCCGGACAGCAGGAAGCCGGTCTCCAGCAGGCGCGGCCCGGCTGATTCGGCGAAGGAGGTGAACTGTTCCTCTCGGGATGCCACGCGACATCTGCTCCTTCGCCTGCCCAGGATGCTAAGGCCATCACCAAACAGATTCAGCTGGGTCGGGCAAAGGTTGCAACGCAAGCACCAGTGGTCATGATCGGCCCTCGCGGAGGTACTGCGATCATTGTTGCCTGCAAGCAGATGCGCGAGGGGAGCTTCGGATGGCTGAGACACAGGGCGGCAGCGGGCAGCGGATCGTGGTGGGCATCGACGGATCTGACGGTTCGGTGCTGGCCCTCCGGTGGGCGGCGCACTACGCGGCGCTGCTGGACGCCCGGCTGGAGGTGGTCATGGCGTGGGAGTACCCGCCGACGTTCGGCTGGGCCGCCATCGCGCCGGACTGGGACCCCGCCGCCGATGTCGGCCGGGTGCTCTCCGACACCGCGCACGCCGCCTTCGGCGATGAGCCGCCGGCCGGGATGCAGCTGCAGATCCGCGAGGGCGGCGCGGCCAGGGTTCTGCTCGAGGAGTCAGAAGGCGCCACGATGCTGGTCGTGGGCAGCCGCGGGCACGGCGGCTTCACCGGGTTGCTGCTCGGTTCGGTGAGCGCGAACGTCGCCGAGCATGCGGAGTGCCCGGTGCTGATCATTCACGGCAGCAAAGAGCCGCCCGCCCGTCCGTAACCGGCCGGCTCGGCTAGGCAGCCTGCCACAGCGCGACCCGCTCGGTGTCGAGCAGATCGGGCCGGGTCAGGTTCTCGATCATGAGCAGGACCGATGACCTGGCGTCGCGCGTGCGGGCGAAGCACTCGGCGGCCGAGTGGCAATGCTCCGGGGCAAACTGCCGGGCCACTGCCACAATCTGGTCGGCCAGGGCCGCGATCTCGCCGGCGTCGTCGGCGTCCAGTTCCGGCAGGGTGTTCCCGGCTGCCCCGGTGCCGATCCCGGCGAACTGCCCGCGCAGCCATGACCATGGTTCGGCGGACAACTCCGGACTCCAGTTGCGCTTCGACGGCTCGTTGTCCTCGAACTGCGGGTGGTAGTGCGCGACCACGTAGCTGCCGGGCGTGTCGGCCAGCCGGTCGAACAGGTCAGCACGCCACAGCGGCCGGTCAGCCGTGATGAGCTGCGAGGCCGACTCGCTGCCCCGGTGTGCTGAACCGACGAGCTCACGTACCTCGATCCGGGAACCATGCTCCATGGAGGCGTCGAGGAGGTCGATCTCGAACCAGTGCCGCATCACGACCGCCGAGCGACCGAACGTCAGAACCTGCTGCACGCCTGCTCCCTCGCTGCACGCGGGACATGTCCCTGCCCACCCTGCTAATCCGCAGGGTACGCGCGCACGGTCACGGCACGCGCCGGCGGCGGACCTGCCACACGCACACGCCGCCGAGCGCCGCGGCCAGCACCAGGTAGACGGCGGTCTCGAGCCATTGCAGCGGCCAGAACCTGCTGGCCGGCTGGTACGAGACGGACTGACGCAGGTGCAGGGCAGCCAGCTCGCTCTGGCACTTGGCAACTCTCGAGATACCGGAGCCGAGCGTCGGGATGCATGCGGCCGGCGGCACCAGAAGTTCCACGCCCCCCGACGAGACGGAGACATCCGGCGCCTCGGCGCCCGATCGCGTGATGACAGTGTCCGACAGGACCCAGGCGCCAGGCTTGGCGAAGGCGCTCGCCAGCCTGATCGCGACCTGGCCGCTTGACGCGTTCGCATTGAGATGAAGGTGCGTCGTCTGGACGTTCACCGGCGAGGTGACGTGGACCGGCGGTACCAGGTGCGGCCGGACAAGGTTCGGTACCACGACCTGGATCACGACGAAGACAATCAGCGTGACGGCCATCGCCGGCACCGTGCGGCGCAGCAGCACGCCCGCGGTCACGCCAAGCACGAACGCAAACGCCGCGTAGCCGAGCGGCGCTATGCCGCGGGCGGCGAAGATGACCGGCTCGAGCCTGGCCAGCACGAGAAACGTCGAGTGCAGCCCGGCCGCTCCGCCCGAAGCGACCGGCACAGGTCCGCCGGCGATCGACGCTGCCCGGTCGATCGTGCTGGCCCACCAGGTGACCAGCAAGCTGAGCAAGCCCGCGGTCGCCATGGCGGCGAGGCCGACGAGACCCAGCTTGCCGAGGGCCCACCGGGTCCGGGTGACGCTCTGGTTCCAGGCGATCCGGTGCGTGCCTGCCTCGAACTCGCGGGCGACAAGCGGCGCACCCCAGAAGATGCCCATCAGCGCGGGCGCCAGGTACATCAGCGCGGCGCTGCCGAAGTAGAGGAGGTGGTCGAGGCTGCCGAGCTTGTCGATGAATCTGCTTGCGACAGTCGCGCAGTCGGCGTGGCAGCGAGCCAGGCCGGACGAGGTGTACGTGCTCGCGAGGCTGTGTTCACTCGCCGCCAGCAAGATCGCGATCACGACCAGGGCAACGGCAGCAGCGACCGCCTGCGGCCGGAACTGGCGCCAGGTCAGCCAGATCATCGCCTGGCCCCCAGCATCTTGATGTCCGCTGACCGTGCGGATGAGTGTCCCATGTAACCGAGCACTATGTCCTCCAGGCTGACCGGCGAGACCGTCCAGGCCGGGTCGATGATGGGCTCGTCGCTCCGCACCAGGAACGTGCTCTGCCGGCCGGTGTGACTGTCCGTGATCACCTGCTGGTTCGCCGGCAGGCCGGCGCGGTCGCGCCGGGGGCCCGTCAGCAGGTGGTGGGTGGCGACCAGGTGGTCAACCTCACCGGCGACCTGCACCCTGGAGTCGATCAGCACGATCAGGTAGTCGCCGACCCGTTCCAGGTCAGCAACCTGATGCGAAGACATCACGACGCTGAACTCCTGCTCGGCCGTTGCGTCCATCAGCACCTGCAGGAACTCGCGCCGCGCCAGCGGATCCAGGCTGGCGATCGGCTCGTCCAGGATCAGCAGCTCGGGGCGCTTGGCGAGGGCAAGGGTGAGCGCCAGCTGGGCCCGCTGGCCGCCCGACAGGTTGCCGGCCTTCTGCTTCAGGTCCATGCCGAGCTGCTCGATCCGGCGCCGGGCGAGCCCGGCGTCCCAGCGCGGGTTAAGGTGCGCGCCCAGCCGGAGGTGGTCGGCCACGCTCAGGCCCGCATAGGTGGGCGTTTCCTGCGCGACGTACCCGACGCGCGCGAGCTGGCGCGGGCCACTGGTCGGCCGGGCGCCGAGTACCTCCACGGTGCCGGTGGTCGGCGCCAGCATCCCGGTGGCCAGGCTGATCAGGGTGGTCTTGCCGGCCCCGTTCGGGCCGACGAGCCCGACCACGTGCCCGGCCGGGACGGTGAGCGTACAGTCGGTCAGCGCCCAGCGGTGCCCGTACCGCTTGCCGAGGCCCCGTGCCTCAATCGCGGCGGTTGCGTCGGTCATACTGCTTCCTCCCGTGCGGCGGACCGGACGGCCCGCTGAAACAGCGCCTCGATGCTTTCGAGGTCCAGGCCCGCCTGCTGCGCGCGGCCGATCCACGCCGACAGCTCCAGGCTCAGCCGTTGATGCGCGGCCACGGACGCTTCGCTGACGGTCTTGGTCACGAACGTGCCGACGCCAGGCTTGGCAGCCACGAGACCCTCGTACTCCAGCTCCCGGTAGGCCTTGAGCACGGTGTTGGGGTTGACGGCGAGCGAGCCGGCCACGTCCTTGACGGTGGGCAGCTGATCGCCCGCCCGCAGCAGGCCGAGCCGCAGCGCGTGCCGCACCTGCCGGATCAGCTGCTGGTATGGAGCGACGCCAGACCGGCTGTCGAGATGAAACTCGATCACAAGCGCTCCCCACCGTGCGACCAGGACTTTATCTAGGTGGCTAGCACAATAGCTTAATACATAGGAACAGGCAACCAAGCGCCGTCGGCGCTAACACGGCCGGGCGAAGGGCGCCATGGTGGCAACGCAGCCACAAGAAGGGCAGCACTGTCACAACGCCGCCCATCCGAGTGTTGCTACGTCCCGACAAGCGCGTCGGTCAGCGGGTCGATGCCCGCCAGCTTCGCCTCCAGGTCGGAGTTCAGCTGGTACCGCCGCGCCAGCGCGCCGGGCGCGAAGTACGTGACCTTCGTCTGACCCTCGTCGTCCCACACCAGCACCTTGAGCGGCAGATCGAGCGCCGCGAGCGGCGCGGCCTGCATGACGAGCGTCCCCGCGGCGGGGTTGCCGAAGACCACCAGAACAGTGTCG
>JASHTT010000085.1 GCA_030040415.1 Streptosporangiaceae bacterium
GAAGTCGCCATCCGCCTCGGCACCCGCACCATCGACTAAGAAACAGGCCCGGCGGCCAAAGTGGGCAGAATACTGCGCACGGCGGCGGTGGCCGGCGTCATGATCGTCGTGTGACGGGCGACCACGAACCGGATGCCGCGCAACATCCGCCGGACGACGACCAGGCCCGTACGACGGCCAGGCGCTCCGGTGATCCCCGATACCGGCAGCGAAATCTCGCGAGCCGGCTTTTCCCCGGCCCCTCAGGCGCCATGTCGAGGCAGCGCGCGGACAACATCGGCAGGCTCTTGAGATCCCTTGACAGCGGCACGCCACCGACCGCGTGGACCGAGCAGCACGCCAGGACAAGGACTTCTGGTGACCGCTCGCGACCTGCGCAGACCGCGGCCGGTCAAGTCAGCCCCGCAGCCACGCCGGATGACGTCGCACAGCTTCGCGAGACACTCGAACAGCAGAACGAGCTGCTGCGCGCGATCCTGGCGAGTTCGGTGGACTCCCAGGAAGACGCGAGATCGACCGCGCAGAATTCCCGGACATTCGCCTGGGCCGGCACTGCGATCGCCTTGCTCACCCTCATCGCCACGGTGGTCGCGATCATCGCCGCCGTCACGGCGCATTGAGTGCGGGGTCAACGCTCGCTGCCGGAGCCCCGTCGAAGACCATCATGTGGTCGGCTCATTAGCGGGTAAGCAGAGGTCTTCTATGGAGCCAGCACGAGCAAAACGGACACGACGCGGCTACGCCGGGGCCCCTGGAGGTTGCTGTACTCCTCTGCCGTACTGTCACCGCCTGGCCTCGCAGACGGTGAGGTTGCCGACGTCGCCTGCGCTCGGTCCGGTGATCCGCGGCCGCCGGGGTCTCGAAGGTATAGGGCCGCAGGCCATCGGTACGGCTGACAAGGTACCGCTCCCCCCTCGGACGCCAATCCATACCTCGGGATGATCCGGTCTGGATGGCCGCGTTACACGAGTTACAAGCGGAAGCGATGGCCGGATCTTGTCTGGCCGGACCTGACCCGCACGCTCCCGATGGGCGTGCTCGTCATCGTCGATGCGCCGGGCCGGAGCCAGGCGTTCAGTCGCGAAGAAGAGGATGTCCGCACACTCGTCGGCTCATCCGGGGTACCGCAGCAACCAGGGTCGACTGAGGGAATCGCATTTGTCTTCTGCGACACATCTCCGTACGTGGATCATGGCCGCGGGAGGCGCCTTCGTCCTCCTGCTGGTCGCCGGAATCTGGACCGCACTCGCCACCAGTACTGCCTCGCTGCAGGTGACCTCGGTCGCCCCAGCTGACCACGCTTCCAACGTGACCGGCGTAGCGCCCGTCACGGTGCGCTTTTCCAAGCCGGTCGCAGCCACCTCGCCGATGCCGAAGGTCTCGCCGGACATCGCGGGTACCTGGCACCGGGTCGGTGCGCGCACCCTAAAGTTCGTCCCCACGGTCGGCTTCGACCAGTCCCGGCTCGTCACCGTCACGATCCCCGGCGGCGCTTCGGGCGTGCGGTCGACCAGCGGCGCCCTGCTCGCCAGCACGGAGAAGGTTCACTTCCGGACTGCCGCCTACTCGACTGCGCGGCTCGACGAACTGCTCGCACAACTTGGCTACCTGCCGCTGACCTGGACGCCGTCAGCCGGGCAGACGGTCCCGGCGGCGGGCGACGCGGCAGGCCAGCTGGCCGCGGCGTACCACGCGCCGCAAGGCCACTTCACCTGGAAGTCGGGCTACCCAACCGGGCTGCGACGCTTCTGGCGGGACGGCACCACCGCGGGCTTGATCCTCCAGGGCGCGGTCAACGCGTTCGAGGAACAGCACGGCCTGACGGTCGACGGTTACGCGAACGGTGTCGCCGGGCCCAAGGTCTGGGATGCACTCCTCACGGCGGTGGCCGCGCACGACATGAACAAGAAGGGCTACAGCTACGCGATCGCCAGCGAGGGCAACCCGGAGATGCTGACGATCTGGCACAACGGCCGTCAGGTGCTGCAGACGATCGCCAACACCGGCGGCCCGGAATCGCCGACGACGATCGGCACGGCGCCGGTCTACCTGAAGCACTACTTCCAGGTGCTGAAGGGGACGAACCCCAACGGAACCCCCTACTCCAGCCCGGTGTATTACATCTCCTACTTCCGCGGCAACTTGGCCGTGCACTGGTACCCACGGCCGTCGTATGGCTTCCCGCAGAGCCTGGGCTGCGTCGAACTGCCCTGGAGCGTGGCCAGGACTGCCTGGTTGTACCTGTCCTACGGCACCCTCGTGACGGTCCAGCCGGGTTCGCAGACGCCCAGCACGAGCCCGGTCGTGTCTACCACCTAGTCAGGCCCGGCCGATCAAGGATCGTGCCTGTTCCGGACCGACGACGAGATTGTGGAGGTCGCCGCCCACCTCCAGTCGACTCGACTGTTCGACCCCGCCGATCTTCACTGGCTCGAAGCCGGCCGTCCGGATCAGCCGCTCGACTTGCTGGCCAGCATGATCGTCGTCGGTCGCGTAGAAAAGCACGGCCGACTCTGGTGACCGGTCGGCAGAGGACTGCAAGAGATCCGCCGACATGGTTCCGAACGCCATGGCCAAGCGCGTGCCCGCCGGCAACCACCCGGCGACGACCTCGCCTGAGGACTGCCCTTCCGGCAGGACACGTGAGACGTTGCCTTGCGCGTCGGCGGTGACCGGGTTGCTCGGAACGACCACGAGCTTGTCGGTCAGCCCGTCGGCGATCTCGTCTATGACGCTCTTCAGAGCGGTAAACCGCAACGCGAGGACTACAGCACCGGCACCACGCAACGCGTCGCGATTGTCGGCGGCGACGACCGCAGCGTGGCCGACATCTGCGGCCAGCTTTCGTGCCGAGTCCTTGTCGGCGCTGGAGAGCCGCAGGGTCTCTCCGCCTGAAGCGAGCAGGCGAGCGATGGCCGATCCGATGCCGCCAGTGCCGACGATCGCGGTGGTCATGAGCGAACCTCCTGCAGCCAATGTCCCCCGCGGTGCCGATGGCTAAGCGCGATCCAGGGC
>JASHTT010000086.1 GCA_030040415.1 Streptosporangiaceae bacterium
GAGGAGACCGCCAGCGCTATCGCCGCGGGCGATCTGTCCCGGCGGGTACCCGAGCGGGATCCGCGGACAGAGGTCGGGCGGCTCGGCCGGTCACTGAACATCATGCTGAGCCAGATCGAGACCGCGTTCCGCGCCCGGTCGGAGTCGGCGCGCGAGGCGCGCCGGTCAGAGGAGCGGATGCGCCAGTTCGTCGCGGACGCCAGCCACGAGCTGCGGACTCCGCTGACTGCCATTCGCGGGTTCGCCGAGTACTACCGGCAGCGCGGCGGTGTCGCCACAGGGGAGCCCGCCGGGCACGGCGACCAGACGCCACCGCGCGAGACGGACCGGCCGCCAGTGCCGCCGACCGCCTTGCCGCCAGCCGCAGTGCCGCCGACCGCGGTGCCGCCAGCCGCCGTGCCGCCGACCACCGAGCCGACGGCTGCCGGCGACCGCAGCCAAAGGCCGCAGCCGGGCAGGAACGGGCACGGCCGCCTGGCACCCGCCGACCTGGACCGGATCATGCGCCGGGTCGAGCAGGAATCCGCCAGGATGGGCGTGCTCGTCGAGGACATGCTGCTGCTGGCGAGGCTGGACCAGCAGCGACCGCTCGAGCACAAGCCGGTCGACCTGCTCACACTCGCCGCCGACGCGGTGCACGACGCGCGGGTCGTCGCGCCGAATCGCGACATCAACCTCAACGTGTCGGCCGACGCGGCACCCATCCTGCTCGGCGACGAGGTGCGGCTCCGCCAGGTCATCGGCAACCTTATGAGCAACGCGCTGACGCATACGCCGGATGGCTCGCCGATCGAGGTACGCCTCGGTTCGGGCATGCTGGACGAGGCGCACCGGAATGCGCATCGGCCTGGTGCGTCCACCACGCTCGGCGTCGCCCCACAGCACGTGGAGAGGTACGTTCCGGCTGCCGTGCTGGAAGTCACCGACCATGGGCCGGGCCTCACGCCCGAGCAAGCCGAGCACGCCTTCGAACGGTTCTACCGGGCCGACCAGGCAAGATCGACCGGCGGCACCGGCCTCGGGCTGGCCATCGTGGCCGCGCTGGTCGCGGCCCATGGCGGCACCGTCTGGGTCAGCTCCGAGCCCGGCCACGGCGCGACGTTCGGCATCGCGCTGCCGCTCGCGCCCGAGGCGATCGACGACGGCGACGAGGAAGACGAGTTAGCCGCCGGTCCGCCGCGGCTGCCTAGCCGGCCTCAGCCTGCTACCCGGCCGAGGCCCCCTGGCCGGCCGACGCACCATGCCCGGCCGACCGGCCCGTTCGCACGCCGGCCGAACGAGCCCGGGTCGCCGACAGCAACGCCGCCAGCACCATGAACCCAACCGAGGTGTAGAAGGCCGCGTGCAAGCCGGTCGTGAACGCGGCCGCGAGGTCGCCGTGCAGGCTGGTCGAGCCGACGAAGATCGCGAATGCCAGGCCGCGGGAGATCGACCGCGAAGCGATCAGGATCGCGGTGGCGAACGAGAACACCATGCCGATGTTGCCGAACGTGCGCAGCATGCCGGACGAGATGCCGAGCGTTTCCCGTGGCGAGGCCTTCATCACCGCCGACGTGTTAGCCGGGAAGAACGCGCTCGCCCCGGTGCCGTTGACGATGCTCGCGACCACCACCAGCCACAGCCCAGTGGTCAGCGAGAGCTGCGCGTGGATCAGCAGCGCGACGACCTGGATGCCCAGCCCGATGGTCGCCGGGACGACCGGGCCCAGCCGATCGGCGAGCCGCCCAGCGTACGGCCCGACCGCGGCTCCGACGACGTAGCCGGGCACCAGCAGCAGCGAGGCGTGGATGGGCGACAGCCCCCTGGCGCCTTGCAGGTACATGATCACCAGGAACAGCACGGCGAAGTTGGCCAGGCCCTGGAACAGCGACGCCAGCATGGACGGGGCCATCGCCGGGATCTTGAACAGGGACAGGTCGAGCATCGGCTCGGACTGGCGGAACTCCACGAACACGAACAGGCCGAGCAGCACGACGCCGCCGACGAGGTAGCCGACGACCGACCCGGTCAGCGACGACGTGGCCAGCTTGGTCATGGCCCACAGCACTCCGAACAAGCCGAGACCGAGCGTGACCATGCCCAGCACGTCGAGGCGCCTGCTGGTCCGGACGGCCCGTTCCCGCAGCACGCGGAGCGCCAGGATCAGGGCCCCGATGCCGATCGGCACGTTGATCCAGAAGATCCACCGCCACGAGATGTAGGTCACGATGAGGCCGCCGAGGATGATGCCGAGCACCGCACCGAACGTCCAGCCGACAGCGTTGTAGCCGTAGGCTTTGCCGCGCTGCTGCGGCGGATACAGATCGGCGATCACCGCGCCGCTGTTGGCGGTGACGAATGCGCCGCCGATGCCCTGCAGGATGCGGAAGCCGATGATCGCGCCCTCGTTCCAGGCCAGTGCGCACAGCAGCGAGCCGAGTACGAAGACTGCGAAGCCTGCTTCGTACATCCGGACCCGGCCGAACATGTCGCCGAGCCGCCCGACCTGCGTGGCCAGCAACGTGATCACCAGCAGGTAGCCGATCACGACCCAGATCACCGAGGCCAGCGCGATGTGCAGGGTGCGCTCGATGGTCGGCAGCGCGAGCACGACGATCGTCGTGTCCACCGCGGTGATCAGCACGCCGGTCATCACGACCACCATGGCCAGCCCGACGTGCGTCGCCGGTCCCGCCTGCTGGTCTCCGGTCTGCACGGTCGCACTGCTGCTGGCCACTCAGTCACCTCTCCCGTCGTCGCGCACTGCACGTGCACGTCGGCTGGCAATCAGCCTGAGGCAGCCTAGCCTGGATCAGCCCAGCGCCGCGCGGGCCGCCGCGAGCGCCGACTCCCGGTAGGCAGCGCCGAACAGGCACACGTGCACGAGCAGCGGGTGCAACTGATGCAGCGGCACACGTGCTCGCCAGCCGTCAGCGAGCGGCGCCGCCTCCTGGTAGGCGGACAGCACACGATCGAGGAACGGCGCGCCGAAGAGCGCGAGCATGGCCAGGTCGGTCTCCCGGTGGCCGCCGTGCGCGGCCGGGTCGATCAGCCAGCCCCGGCCCCCCGACCAGAGCACGTTCCCCGACCAGCAGTCGCCGTGCAGGCGGGCGGCCGGCTCGGCGGGGCCTGAGAGTTCAGCGATCCGCGCCGCGACCGTCTCGACCAGCCGCACGTCCGCCGGCGTCAGCGTGCCGGCATCGCGCGCGATCCTGGCGTACGGCAGCAGCCGGCCAGCCGCGTACCAGTCCGGCCACGAGTCGGACTGGTCGTTGGGCAGCGGCAGGCCCGCGATGACGCCCGGCCACGGAGCCCCGAACCGGTCGGCGCCGGCCCCGTGCAGCACGGCTAGCTCACGGCCGAACCGGGCCGCTGCCGCCCGATCCGCAGGCTCCCCGGACAGCCACCCGATGACCAGGCAGGATTCGTCATGACCGAGTACATCAGGGAGCGGGACCGACTGGCCGCCGTGCCGGGCCGGCTCGGCGAGCCAGCGCAGCCCCGCAGCTTCGGCCGCGAACCCCGGATCGATCGCGCGCTCGCCCCGGATCGCACCGGCGGGC
>JASHTT010000087.1 GCA_030040415.1 Streptosporangiaceae bacterium
ACGACGGCCTGCGCCAGCTCGGGCCCGGTCGCGCCGATGTCCACGCAGCCCCGGGCACCGGCCCGCACCGCGTCGGCGACGAGGTCATCGTCGCCGGCCTCGCACAGGCCGACGAGCGCTAGCCCGGGTGCCCCGGTCAGCAGCAGGCCGGCGGCATCGCCGTCCGCGCCGGGCAACGCCAGGTCGACCAGCGCAACGTCGGGCTGCAGCGTAGTGCAGGCCGCCAGAGCCTGTTCCGCAGTGCCGACCTCACCGACGACCTCGACGCCCGGCTCCGTCCATGTCAGCAGCCTGGCCAGGCCAGCGCGCAACACCGGACGCCGCGCGGCTACTAGTACGCGCAACCCCTGGCCCTGTCGTTCCCGTGCGCTGATGTAGGGGAAGCGAGCGCGTATTCGCGTGCCCCACCCCGGCAGTGAGTCCACGTCGACCGTCGCGCCGATCTCGCGTGCGCGGTCGGACATGGCGCGCAGCCCGAACCTGTCACCCTGCCAGCCGGAATTCGGGTCGAAGCCCTGGCCGTCATCCTGCACGAGCAGTGAGAGCGCGGCCTGCTCATACAGCAGGCCCATCCGCACCGAGTGCGCATCCGCGTGCCTGACGATGTTGGTCAGCGCCTCGCGTGCGACCCACAGCACCTCGCGCGACAGCCGCGCGTCCACGGCGACCGGGGCGCCGGCCGTGACGAGCTTGACCTCGAGCCGCCCGATGCTCTCCGCCCACGCAGCCTCTGCGCGCAGCGCCGCTTCGAGGCCCAGTCCGTCCGGCGGCGCGGACAGCCCGAGCAAGGACTGCCTGGCCTCCACGATCGCGTCCCTGGCTGCCTTGCCTGCCTGGTCCAGGTGCCCGGCCAGGGCAGGGAAGCCGTCGCTGGCTCCGTCCGCGGCGACCGCACGCTGAGCGTTGTCGAGGTGCACCTGGACGCTGGCAAGCTGCCGGGCCAGGGTGTTGTGCAGCTCGCCGAGCAGACGGTCGCGCTCGCCGGCGGCCGCCTCGGCCCGGGCTCGCTCCTCGGCGGCCTCATGCATGCTTGCGTTCGCCAGCGCGATAGCCGCGTGCTTGGCGAAGAGCTGCAACAACTCGGCGTCGTCCGGCCCGAAGGTCCGCTGCTCGTCCCGGCTGAAGACGATGCACGCGCCGATGATCCGGCCGCGCCACTCCAGCGGGACGCCGATGACCCCGCGCAAGGTCGCCCGTTCCTGCGCCGCCACGTGGCCGCCGGGCACGTCGTCATAGCGGGCGAACCAGATGGGTGCGCGGGCTGCCACGACAGCACCGGTCATGCCTTCGGTGAGCGGGAATACCCGGCCTGACTGGCAGGCCACGCCGATGTCAGCCTCTTTGCGGTACGTCCCGGCCGCCTCGTCGACGCTGCAGATCGACCCCGCCTGACAGCCGAGCAGCTCGGTGCAGCGGAGCAGGATCCGCTCGAGCAGCGGGCGCAGCGAGAACTCCCCGGCCAGGTCCTCGGCGACAGCGATCAGCCCGGCAGCGCGGGCGGCCGCACCGCCCGGGCCACGCTGGCCGGACTCAGTCCTGGCTGCTGCCAACTAGCCTCCGAGGTGCCGGGAATGCCCGCCGGGCCTGGCACGACGGGCATTCCGAGCATCACCTGGCACGCGCGAAACAGTCAAGGCGCCCACCGGAGCCGATCCGCCTGCCCGCCGCTCACGGCCGCAGACACTAACCTGTTCTGCACGATGCAGAGCAGACAGAAGCGGAGCAGCATGCCCTGGCCATCGCTCAGTGAGGTCAAATCGCAAGGTCAGCCACGCTGGGTGGTCGAGCGGGTCAACGACGAGCACCTGTTCGGCAAGCTGTACATGCGAAAGATCTCGCCGTACGCCACCCGGATCTTCGCCAGGCTCGGCTGGTCGCCGAACGCGGTGACCCTCGGCTTCATCGTGTGCGGCGTCGCTGCCGGGGTGGTGGTCTCGTTCGGCGGGCTGGCCACAGCGTTCATCGCCGCCGTCCTGGTGCAGCTAGCCCTGCTGTTCGACTGCTCAGACGGTGAGCTGGCGAGGCTGACCAGGCGCACCTCTGTCGGCGGCGTCTACCTGGACAGGATCGGCCACTACTTCTGCGAGGCCGCCATGCTGGTCGGCCTCGGGCTGCGAGCCCAGGGCCACTGGACCTCGTCGGGCAGCTACGTCACCCTGGGCCTGGCCGCCGCCCTGCTCGCCATGCTGGTGAAGGCCGAGACGGACAACGTGGTAGTCGCCAGGGCAGAGAAGGGCCTGCCCGCGGCGGCCGGTGACGCCTCCTTGCAGCCGCGCGGCGCCAGGATGGCCAGCCTCCGGCGGGCCGCCAGCCTGCTGAAGGTTCACCGGATCATCCAGCAGATCGAACTGTCGGTGCTGGTCGTGCTCGCGGCGATCGCCGACGCCATCAGGGGAGGCTTGCTTGCGACCAGGGTGCTGCTGATCGCCTGCCTGGTGGTCGCCGCGCTCATGGTGGTCGCGCACCTCGTCGCGATCATGGCGTCGCGGAGGCTGGGCTGACCGGCGGGGGCCCGGCCATCGGGGACGGGGGTGCCCTCGGGGGGCACCGTGTCCCGCCGGCTGGCGCCGTGCAGCTGTCCTGCGTGATCATCACGATGGGTACCAGGCCCGACGAGCTCGCCCGGGCGATCGAGAGCACCTCGGCGCTACGGGCCGAGGGCGCCGAGCTGATCCTGGTGGGGAACGGCGCCGACCTTCCCCCGGTGCCCGACGACGTGAAGACCGTCCGGCTGGCCGAGAACCGGGGTGTGGCGGGCGGCCGCAACGCGGGCGTCGAGGCCAGCTCCGGCGACGTGGTGATCTTCCTGGACGACGATGGCTGGTTCGCCGACCCTGGCCTCGGCCGGCACGTGGCCGACAGGTTCGCGGCCGACCCTGCCCTGGCTGTGCTCGCCTTCCGGGTGGTCGACCCCACGGGCGGCACCGGCGTCCGGTGGCACGTTCCCCGGCTGCGGGCGAGCGACCCGGACAGATCGTCGGTGGTGACGACGTTCGTGGGCTGCGGATTCGCTGCCCGGCGCTCGGCGTACGTGGAGGCCGGCGGGCTGCCCGACCTGTTCTTCTTCGCGCACGAAGAGACCGATCTTGCCTGGCAGCTGATCGAGCGCGGCTACACAATCGAGTACGACGCCGACGCCCAGATGTGTCACCCGCCGCTGTCCAATGCCCGGCACGGCATCTGGTATCGCTACGACGGGCGGAACCGGGTGCTGCTAGCCCGGCGCAACCTGCCCTGGCTGCTGGCTCTCGTTTACCTGCTGGACTGGACCTTGCTGACAGTCATCCGGCTGCGCCGCTCGCCGGGTGCGCTGAAGACCTGGTTCGCCGGGTTCGCCGAGGGCTGGCGGACCGACCCTGGTCAGCGCCGGCCGATCTCGCTGCGCACCGTGTGGCGGATGACCAGGGCCGGCCGCCCCCCGGTGATCTGAGCCTGCTCTCGCCGGTCGTTTGGCCCGGCCGCTAGCCCAGCGGGCCGGTGACCGATTCGGCGGCCTCGCGGGCGCCGCCGCCCGCGACGTAGCGCACCGCGGCCTCGATCTCCGGCGCGACGAACCTGTCTGATCCGGGTCCGGCCACGGTCGTCCGCAGTCCGGCGACAACCGCACCCGTCGCCGCGGCGGGCTCCAGCGGCGCGCGCATGTCGATCCCACGGGCAGCTGTCAGCAACTCGATGGCCAGCACCCGGGTGAGCCCGTCCAGGGCCCGCCGCAGCTTGCGCGCCGCCGACCAGCCCATCGACACGTGGTCCTCCTGCATTGCCGAGCTGGGAATCGAGTCGACGCTGGCGGGCACGGCAAGGCGTTTCAGCTCGGAGACGATCGCCGCCTGCGTGTACTGCGCGATCATGTGCCCGGAGTCAACGCCCGGATCGCCGGCCAGGAACGGGTGCAGGCCTCCGCTGCGCGCGACGTCGAGGAACCTGTCAGTTCGCCGCTCGGACATGCTGGCCACGTCGGCGACCG
>JASHTT010000088.1 GCA_030040415.1 Streptosporangiaceae bacterium
CGACACTGGCCTGCAACTCGCTAAGGGCCATGCAAGGACCTCCCAAAAGCCTCAGATCGGCGCCGGCGTCAGGAAACACCTGACGTCTGTCAGGCTTGACCTTACAACGTCAGGCTCCTCCTGACAAGAGGCCTCGAAATGTGCCTAAAAACGATCAAGCCAAACACATGGGTGTGCGTTTACTGGTGCTATAACCCCAGCAAACGCACACCCATGAAGCGAATCAATCACGTATACGTCGCTAAAGCGGCTAAATCGCTGCGCCCTCAGCCGGCGACGTGCGGCCCTGTGCGTTGCCTGCCTCGGAGCCCACCTCGTGCGAGCCCCGGCGGCCGCGGACGCGGTAAGCGAAGACAGTGACTCGCCCAACCCGAAGACAGTGGCCCGGACAGATACGCCCGCAGATGCACCGAGAAGCGCTAGGTAAGGCTCGGATCGGGCACATCGAGCCCGTCCGTCGCTGATGCACGGCGCGGCCGCGCCGCAGGTAACGACTCAGCCGAACTCGATTAGCTTCTCCCTGACCGCTACCAGCACCGCCTCCATCCGGGAGTGGATCTGCAGCTTCTCCAGGATGTTGCGGACGTGGTTCTTGACGGTGTTCTCCGAGATGAACAGCTCCTTGGCGATGTCGCGGTTGTTCATGCCGCGAGCGACCAGCCGAAGCACCTCGATCTCACGCTCTGTCAGCCGTGGAGCGGGGACCTGCTGCGGCGGTTCTTCGTCCTCCCGCCTGGCCAGGGCGGCGAACTCGGTCAGCAGCTTGCCCGCCATCGACGGGCTGATCAGTGACTGACCACCGTGTACGGCGCGGACCGACTCAGCCACCTCGTCGAGCGGGATGTCCTTGAGCAGGTAGCCGCTCGCCCCCGCCCGGATCGCCTCGAACAGGTCGCCTTCTTCGTCGCTGATCGTCAGCATGATGATCTTGGCGCTCGGCGCGGCGGCCTTGAGCGCGCGGCACGCCTCGATCCCGCTGCTGCGCGGCATCCGGACATCCATCAGCACGACGTCGGGCAGCGCCTCCCCCGCCTTGCGCACCGCCTCCTCACCGTCGCTCGCCTCGCCGACGAGCTCGATGTCGGACTCGGAGTCCAGCACCATCTCCAGCCCGCGGCGGAACAGCGCATGATCATCGACGATGAGGGCGCGAATCGGATCCGGCGCCTTACCGCGGTCAGGCCCCTGCAGTGCCAACGACTCTCCTAACGGCAGCTCTACGGCCGGCGGCCGCAGCGTAGCCCGTGGCAGAACTCTTGCCGGTCCGCTGTCAGGTTGCAAGCCAACCAGGCTCGCCTCCCGCTCGCGTGGCCGCATCCCGCTCGCCGGGCGCCTCCCGCTCGCGTGGCCGCCTCCCGCTCGCCGGGCGCCTCCCGCTCGCGTGGGCGCCTCCCGCTCGCCCGGTCACCCGACCACCCCCGGGCCGCCCGCTGCCCCGGACTGACCTAGTTTGCCGTCAGCGGACGCCCACGCGGCCGCGAGCTAAGTCGTCGGCGACTCCCCGCCGTACATCGGCCTGGTCTGCCGGGCTGGCCTCGCGGTCGTCGGGCGCCCAGTGCCACGCGTGACCGTCACCATTCTCGGGTCGCTGCATCCAGTCACCGCCAGCCGCGGCAGGCGTTCCGGCCGGCTCCTCGAGCAGCCTGATCACACCGTACTGGTAACCGCGCCGCCGGTACACCACGCTCGGCATGCCGCTGCCGGCGTCGCTGAACAGGTAAAAGTCGTGCCCGACCAGCTCCATCTCGAACAACGCCTGGTCGATCGTCATCGGCGACGCCGCGTGGAACTTCTCCCGCACCACGAGCGGCCCTTCGCCTTGCATCTCGACCGGCACCTCACCGAGGTCGTCGGCAGCCCGGTCGCCCCGCGCGGTGCCAGAGGATCCGGCAGCCGGCGTGACCCCGTCGCCGGCTCCGTTGGCCGCAGCCGCGGCAGCCGCAGCGGCCCTGTCCTTGTCAGCCGGCCGCCAGCTCAGGCTCGCCGCGTCCAGGTCGGTAACGACCGGCACGGCAGCCTCCGGCAGGTCGATGAGCCTGATGGCCGCGTGTGCGCTGTGCCGGCCCTTGCGCCTGTCACACGCCCGCCGCAGGCGCGATTCCAGCTTGGCGAGCGCCATGTCCAGCGCCGCGAAGCGGTCTTCCGCGGCAGCCTCGGCCCGGATGGCCGGTCCGCGGGAGCTGACCGTCAGCTCCACCCGTTCCCGCTGGCTCGCCATCCGGGGATTGCGCTCCGCGGTTATCTCGACGTCAACCCTGATGGCCTTGTTGTCGAGCTTCTCGACCTTCGCCAGCTTCGCCGTGGCGTGCCGGCGGAATCTCTCGCGTACCTCTGTGTGCCGGGCCTTGAAGATGACGTCCACCGAGGAACTCCCTTCTCGTCCGGGCATGTGGCGGCACCCGTCCGGCCGACCTGGTCTTCTACCCCACATCCGCCTGCTGAGGGACTCGCGGCTTCAACTGCCACTACTACCCTTCTCCCTACCCGGCGGACATCTGGTCCCCCGGTGGGGCAGGACTTACTTCTAAACCGCACCGTGATCGGTCGACGACAAGTCGCCTTACGTGGGCCGCTTCGCCTGCGGCTGGCATCGGCTAGCCGGGCCGCGCGTCCCGCTGACGAGACGATTGACCTGGCGCAACCACGGACCCGGACGGGTGCCATGACATGACGTTAGTCGGATGGCGACCGAATGCAACCGTCCCGGTCTCTCTCTTCTGGGAACGGGGGCCGTCCGCCGACCGCGTCCGCAAGTACGCGGCACCGGGGGCGAAGCAGCTAGCCCGGATATATCGGATCTGCTCCGGCGGCGGCCCGGGCCCAGTTGGGAGCCGATGCGGTGGCGGTGACGATCTGAGCCTGGGTGGTGCCGACGAGGAAATGCGTGCCGTCGGTCGTCAGGGTCTCCGCCCCCGTCGGTGCTGGCTCGAGCTGCTGGCCGGTCCCGCCGGTCAGCGGCACCTGATTAATCGCCAGGCCGGCCAGGGCGACCAGGTAGTACGGGTTGTACCAGGCGATGGCCGCAGGGTGGAACAGTCCTGTGCCGGCCACCACGGCCGGCCCGAACGACGCGCTGGCGCCGTGCACGGTCACGGCAGCTAGCAGCACTTCCCGGGTCCCGGCGGTCGTTTGCACGAGCAGCGCGACCCGGACGGCGTCGGGCGCCACGCACAGGTCGAGTATGGAGTAGTTCGCGGAACTGGTGCCCGGAATGTCCGGAGGGCTGACAGCCAGAGGGTGCGGGCCGGCGGGCACCAGCCAAATGCGCTTACCAGCCGCCACCCAGAGATTGCCGTTGCTGTCCCAGCTCAGCGACGTGCACGGCCCGCCCTTTCTGGACAGGTAATGGATCCGGTAAGCGGTCTTGCTGCCGAGGTCGCCGATGTAGACGGCGCACCCGGCGTAGTGGCTCACCGCTACCGCCACTTGCTGCCCGCCGTCAGGCTGCGCCGCGACTGCGGTTGCCGTGGCGAAGTCGATCTGCGGAGCGGAGACCACCTGAACGGGCACCTTGTGCCTGGGCAGCAGCTCAGCGACGCCGCCGCCCTGGTCGTCTATGTAGAAGGCTGGCTCTGGCCCGGCGGCGGACACGGGCGGTACCGAATCAGCGGGGAGATCGCCCGTGTACTTCAGCTTGCCGTTGATCTCCAGGTCGACGGCGCGTGCCACCGGCGGCGAGTAGCCGGACGCGGTGGTGAGGGTCGCCTTGAGCTGCTCGGCCATCTCTATGATCTGCTGCTGCTGCGCCCTGGCGGCGGCGCCGCCGAGATTCACAACCGCTATCTGGTCGGTGATCGACAGCGACCGCAGCGTCGTCCCGGCCGGGAACTCCGTCAAGGTTGCTCCCGCCAGCCAGCCGCTGTTGTCCTTGAACAGACCGGTGACCAGATGTGCGGCGACCGTCGTGTTGAGTGCCGTGTCGCTGCCTTCGACGGGCGCGTAGACCGGCTCGGGTACAAGCAGCTGGGGATATGGCGTGCCGTTGGGTGCGAAGAAGTACAGGTTCCTTGGCTGGTAGACGTCCTCGAAGTCAGACTGGGTGAGCAGCAGCACCCGCCCGCCCTGGGGTAGCTGATAGATCAACCACACGCCGTTGACAAGGGCCAGCGTGAACACGTACCGGGGATTGCCTGACGCGTACTGGTACTGGCCGGACAGGCCGAGGGTGGCGAGCTTCTGGCCGGTGAAGTAGACCCGGCGGTACTGGATCGGCTGCTGGCTCGCGGCCGGCTGGAGCGCGAAAGGGTAAGGCGCCTGCGTCACGTCGTGCGGCGCCCCGACGACGGTGACGGCACTCGGGTCCCAGTGCTTGCGTAGCTGGGGAACGAGGTAGGCCCTGGCGGCCGCCGGGTCGATGGCAAAGCTAGCGCTTGCATGCAGGAAGCCGAGCACCACGGCGCTTGGTGTCCACAGCCGGATGTTGCTTGTTGGCGGGGGCGGCGGCTCCGGCAGCACGTACGCCTGCACCTGGGTACTCGGCCCCGACACGGCGCGCGGCGCGCCACCCGGCGGGGTGCTGGCACAGCCCGCGAGGGCCACGCACGCTGCGGCTGCCGCGAACACGACAGTGGCTGGCAGCCGGTGCCTAGCCATGCGAGACGACCTCGTTGTCGGCCGGGTCTGGCGACGGTATCGGCTGGCTGCCCGCCACACCGGCACCGGGCTGGACAGTCAGCTGGCCGGCTTGGTCGGCGGGTTCGGGCTGACGATGCTCGTCGGGAGCGGCACTGCCGACGTCCCAGTTGCTCGCGGCACCGTTGCCGGCCGCCGTCCCGTCGACGACAGCCGTCCCGTTGTCTGCCGCCGTCCCGCCGACAGCCGTCCCGTTCCCGGCGGCCGTCCCGTCGACGACAGCCGTCCCGTTCCCGGCGGCCGTCCCGCCGACGGCCGTGCCGTTGCCGACAGCACCGGCGGCCGGCACTCCGTCGTCCGCCACCACTGCCACGAAGACACCGGCAACCAGCGCTCCCGGCGCGGCCGGGAAGTTGCCGAGGCCCGCCAGCTCGGCGTCGTCGATGTCGGCTGGCGACGGGATGAGCGGCAACGGCGACCCGTGCAACTCGCCGCCTACGGTTCGCGGCAGCGTCAGCCGGAACACCGAGCCCCTGCCCGGCTCGCCCCACGCTTCGAGCCACCCGTCGTGCAGCCTGGCATCCTCTAGCGCGATGGCCAGGCCCAGCCCGGTACCGCCGGTGGTCCGCGCCCGGGCGGGGTCTGCCCGCCAGAACCTGTCGAAGACCAGCTGTTCCTGACCTGGCTCGAGGCCAACTCCGAAGTCCCGCACCGACACCGCCACCGCCGCCGAGTCCATCGCGGCGGTCACCACAACTCCCTTGTCCTCGCCGTGCTCTACCGCGTTGACGAGCAGGTTGCGCAGGATGCGGCCGACGCGGCGCCGGTCGACTTCCGCGATGCACGGCTCGGCGGGCAGCCGGAACTCGATCTTGCTGCCCCGGCGCTCGGCGAGTTGCTGCGCCACGTCCGCCGACTGCAGCACGACGGTGCAGAGGTCGACGTGCTCAGCCTCCAGGGTCGCCGCGTTGGCGTCGTACCTGCTGATCTCCAGCAGGTCGGCAAGCAGCGCCTCGAACCGCTCAAGCTGACCCTGCATCAGCACGGCGGACAACGCCGCGTCCGCGGCCATCTGGTCCCTGGCTGCGAACAGCACGTCCGAGGCGAGCCGGATCGTCGTCAGCGGCGTGCGCAGCTCATGCGAGACGTCGGAGACGAACTGCCGTTGCACCTTCGACAGGTCTTCGAGTTCTTCGAGCTTGTCCTGCAGGCTGGCGGCCATCTCATTGAAGGACGTCGCCAGGGCCGCCAGCTCGTCGGTACCGCGGACATCCATCCGCTCGTTTAGCGCTCCAGTCGACAGCCGCCGGGCACCCTGAGCGGCGAGCCGGACGGGAATGACCACCCATCGCGTCACCAGCCAGGCGATGGCAGCCAGCAGGAAGACGACTGCGATGCCGGCCAGCAGCATGGTGCGCTGCATGCTGGCGATGATCTGCTGCTCGGCGGCCAGCGGGAAGAAGTAGTAGAGCTGGTACTCGGTGCCGAACGGCGCGCCGAACGCGAGCCCGGCCACCGGCCTCGCGCTCTGGTCCACGGCTACGCTCGCCCAGTCCCGCAGCAGCTTGCCGTTCTGGCCTTCCTTCAGCACCCTGCGCGTCAGCGTCGCCGGCAGCCTCGGTGTCTCGCCGTAGAAGCCGACCTCCGCGCCGGTGCTGAAGACCGGCGGGCCCGAGAACTGCGGGCGAAGCGTGACGTAGACCTCGTACTGCTGGGCGCCGGTCGACCGGAGCTGGCCCATCAGGGCGATCATCGCCGCCCGCGAGCCGGCGCTGGGCGTCCTGTCCCAACTGGCCTGGTTCCGTGCCGCCGCCAGCCCCTGGGCCACGATGTTCTCGGCGGACTGCTCCTTTATGTCGTACAGGCCGGCCACGAATGTCTGCATCAGCACGTAACCGAGGATGGTCACGACGACCGCGCACAGCACGAGGGTCGCCGTAGTAACCCGCAACTGCAGTGACCTGCGCCAGCGCTCGGTAAGCCGGCGGACACGGCCCCGAGCCCGGGCGGCGGCAGGGCGACACTTCGCGAGCCAGGCCCGGTACCTGCTCCCGAGGCTGGCCGCTGCCGTCCTGACAGCCCTTCCCGCTGGCACTTGCCCTTCCATGTTCCGCGGGCCCGCGCGCCGCAGCGCGCGCCGCCCAGCCCGGGCCCGGCTAGCCCGGTCCCGCCTTGTAACCGACTCCGCGCACAGTGACGACGATCTCCGGTCGCTCCGGATCCTTCTCGATCTTGGCTCGCAGTCGCTGTACGTGCACGTTGACGAGCCGGGTGTCGGCCGCGTGGCGGTATCCCCAGACCTGCTCCAGCAGCACTTCCCGGGTGAAGACCTGGCGCGGCTTGCGGGCAAGCGCGACGAGGAGGTCGAACTCAAGCGGGGTGAGGTTCAGCTGGTCCCCGTTGCGGTGCACCGAGTGCCCCGCGACGTCGATGCTGACGTCACCGATCGTGAGCGTTTCCGGTGCCGGGTCTTCCGTCCGGCGCAGCCTCGCCCGCACCCTGGCGATGAGCACTTTCGACTGGAAGGGCTTGACGATGTAGTCGTCGGCGCCCGACTCCAGGCCAAGCACGACGTCGACCGTGTCGCTTTTGGCTGTCAGCATGACGATCGGCACGCCCGACTCGGCGCGAATCTGCCTGCACACGTCGATGCCGTCCACCCCGGGCAGCATCAGGTCCAGAAGCACCAGATCAGGCTTGAACTCGCGAAACGCGTCCAGTGCCCGGTCTCCGTCGGCGACGAAGTGCGGCTCGAAACCCTCGCCGCGCAGCACAATGCCGAGCATCTCGGCGAGCGCCGCATCATCGTCTACGACCAGCACGCGACCCTTCATGATCCCCATCGTTCCACTCAAGAGGCAGTCCGGAGACTCATGTAAGCCCCCAGGTCTCGCAGACTACCTGGAGTTACCGGCTGAATCACCCCCCGCTCGGTGACGATCGCCGTGACGAGAGACGGCGGAGTCACGTCGAACGCCGGGTTGTAGGCCTCCGTGCCCGACGGGGCGACTTGCTGGCCGGCCACGATCGCCAGTTCCGCCGCGGGCCTGTGCTCGACGGGGATCGCTGCGCCGTCCGGCGTGCCCAGGTCCACTGTGGAGGCGGGCGCGACCACGACGAACGGCACCCGGTGATGCCTGGCCAGCACGGCAAGGCCGTATGTGCCGATCTTGTTGGCCACGCTCCCGTCGGCGGCGATCCGGTCGGCACCCGTCAGCACGAGGTCGACCTGGCCGGAGGCCATCAGCGACGCCGCCGCACCGTCGGCGAGCAGCGAGTGCGGTATCCCCGAGCGGCCCGCCTCCCAGGCCGTCAGCCGGGCACCCTGCAGCAGTGGCCTGGTCTCGTCGATCCAGAGCCTCGTCAGCTTGCCCGCACGATGAGCAGCGCGGATCACAGCGAACGCGGTTCCCTCACCCGCGGTGGCGAGGCTGCCGGTGTTGCAGTGGGTGAGCACGCGAGCCCCGTCTGGCACCAGCGCCAGCCCGTGCCGGGCCATCGCGGCACTCGACTCTGCTTCCTGCGCGGCGATCGAGCGCGCCTCGGCGAGCGCTGCCGAAGCGCCAGGCGCAGCGCCCTGACGCGGAGTTGCGCCGTCGCCGAGTTCCGCCGCTCGCCACGCCGTCAGGGCGCGGTTAACTCCGACCGCCAGGTTCACCGCCGTGGGCCTGGCCGCGGCGATTGCGGCGGCTGCCGCCTCGACGTCGTCGGCACGGAAAGCGGCAAGCGCCACGCCGTAGGCACCGGCCATGCCGAGCAGCGGCGCACCGCGCACCGCGAGCCGGCCGATCGCGGCTACGAGCTGCGGCACGTCGGTGCAGGTGAGGAACTCTTCCGCGGCCGGCAATCTGGTCTGGTCGAGCAGCTCGACCGCTGGACCTGCCGGCGGCTCAACCCAGCGAAGCGCGGCCGGAACGCTCACCCGGATCCTGGCCCGGACTGCGACCGCGTGATCCCGGCTAGTTCACGCACGGAATGCCGTCCTTGGCGACAACGGCTCCGCCCTGCGGGCCGGTCGTCGGGGCCGCCACTGGCGCCGCCGACGGCGTTGCGGCAGGCGTCCCCGAGTCCAGGGCGCCGCCCGTGCCCGGCGTGCTCGGCACGGTCGCGCCGGCACCTAGCAGGACGTCCACGTGACCGGCTGGTACCGATGCGCTTGCCGCGGCGGTGGCGCCGAGCAGCTTGGCAATCTGCGCCCCGCTTGCCGCGGCGCCAGCCCCGTACAGCACCTGTGTGGTACTGCGCGGGTTCGTGTTGCCGACCTTGCCAGCCCGGTACCCGTCCTTCACCAGCGCTGCCGAGACCTGG
>JASHTT010000089.1 GCA_030040415.1 Streptosporangiaceae bacterium
CTGCACGCAGGTGCTGGGGACCGTCAACGACGGGAAGACCTGGAAGCTGCTCAGCACGCTGCCGGTGACGATTGCCGCCGCCCGGCCAGGCGGCGTGTCCATCCCGGGCATCAGCGACATCACGTTCGCTAACGCCAAGGACGGCTGGGTGTACGGGCCGCCCATGTACCGGACCGTCAACGGCGGCAAGACCTGGACGGCCGGGCGGCTGCCTGGCGGCGCGAAGCAGATGTACCAGATCGTCCCCACCGCGGCGGGATTCTATGGCATGACCTCGGCCTGCCAGATTACCAACCCGGAATGCGAGGCCAAGGGCCTGTCGCTGTGGAAGATCGGGCTGACCGGCAGCACCTGGACGAAGCTCTACCACACGCTGCCGTTCAATGTGCCTATGGGCGCGTACCTGACCGCGCTCGGCAAGACCGTCTACGTCGTGGACGGCGACATGAAGACGCTGGGCAAGGGTACCTTCCTGGTCAGCACCGACAGCGGAGCGCGGTTCGCTGCCCGGACCTCGCCGTGCAGCACGGCATCGCCCGAAGACTCGGAGATGACGGAGGCCGTGCCGCAGAACGCGACCACGGTCTTCATGCTCTGCGTCGGCAACCCCGGGCTCAGCATGGCCATGATGTCGGTGTACAAGTCATCGAACAACGGCAAGACCGATCAGTTTGACGGCCAGATCACTTCCCCGGGCATTGCCCCGTTCGCCTGGGGAATCTATGCGCAGCTGGCGGTCTCGCCGGCCGGCAACCTGGCCGTGGCGGCGTCCTCTGACGGCACGTTCATGTACATCAAGGTGAACAAGATGACGAGCTGGGAGTTCCGGATCGGCTTTTCAGAAGTGGCCAGCCCAGGCTGGAACAACCTGGCCTGGATCACCGGCACCGAGGCCTGGGCGGTCTACTCGCCCGTGCACGAGCCGGTTCCGCTTGGCCAGCTCTTCCACGCCACCAAGGCCTTCGCGAAGTACACCACGATCACGCTGAGGTAATCCGTTAACTCAGCAGCGCGTATCGGACACCGGTCCGCAAGCGGTCAGCCTTCATCCGCTGGCCGTCGGCAGGCCGGTGTCGGCGCGGACAGGCTGTGGCTGCCGCCAGCACCCACGATGGTTGACCGAGCGGAGGCAGAAGGCGGGCGCCTGTGCAGTCCGACGACATAACCCGCCTGACCGGCACCCTCGCAGGCGTTCTGCACCGGGCATCAGACCGGCGATTTGAATGGCGCTACTGGCGCTGGTCGTGCGGGTTGCGCCATGGCCGTGCCGGCTTGGCCGTGCCGGGCGGGTCCTTCGGTCGGCCAGGCTAGGCCGTGGCACAAGCTTCGGGAACCAGGCCGGGGTGGGTAGGATCGCCGCAGTGCGGATCTTGATCGTCACGGCCGGCACCCGGGGCGATGTCGCGCCTTTCACCGGGCTCGGGCAGCGCCTGCAAGAGGCGGGCCACCTGGTCGCTTTGGCTGCGCACGACAGGTTCGCCGGGCTGGTCCGCGGGTGCGGGCTTGAGCACCGGCCGCTGCCAGGCGATCCGCAGGACCTGGTGCGGGCAAGGACGACGGCCGGATCGGACGGGGAGGCCCGGTCGGGCACCGTCCGGTTCCTTGAAGGGCTGGGGGAGGGGATTGTTGCCGCCGTCGACCAGGCCACTGACGTGGTGCTCACCGCGCTTGGCCCGGCGCCGCTGAGCCGCATGGCCGCCGACGCCCTGGGCCTGCCCTGCCTAGGCACCTATCTTGCGCCGGCCGTCCCGACCGGGGAGTTCGCGCTGCCCGGCCTGCCCCAGCCTGGTAACGCGGGCCCGGCCGCGAACCTGGCCGCCGGGCGTGAGCTGCTGGCCGGGGCCGACTCGCTGTACGCGGGCATCCTGCCGCGCCTGCGCGATCGCCTGGGCCTACCGCCCGGCTTGACCGACGGCAGCGACGGGGTGGAAGGCGCCCTCTGGCCGGTCTGCCATGGTTTCAGCCCGCTGGTAGTGCCCCGCCCAGCTGACTGGCCATCAGGAGCAGATGTATCCGGTTACTGGTGGCCCGCCCGGCCTGAGGGCTGGCAGCCTCCCCCCGGCCTGGTTGACTTCCTCGCCGCCGGCCCGCCGCCGGTGTTCATCGGGTTCGGCAGCATGGCCCCGGGCCAGGGCGAGCAGCTCAGCCAGGTGATCGCGGAGGCGGTGAACCGAGCCGGCGTGCGGGCCGTCGTCCAGGCGGGCTGGGCTGGGCTGACCGGGAACGGTGAGCAGATCCTAGCCGTCGGGGACCTTCCGCATGACTGGCTGTTTCCCCAGGTCGCAGCCGTGGTCCACCACGCCGGTGCCGGGACCACCGGAGCGGGCCTGCGGGCCGGCGTGCCGACCGTCGCCGTGCCGGTACTCGCCGACCAGCCGTTCTGGGCGCATCGGCTCCGTGACCTGGGCGTGGCCCCAGAGCCGGTCTATTTCGCAAAGCTGACCGCCGAAACCCTCAGCGGCGCTCTGCGACAGTGCCTCGAGGAACCCGGCTACCGGGACCGGGCGGCCAGCCTGGCGCGGCAGATCGCAGACGAGGATGGTGCCGCGGCGGTCCTGGCGCGCGTCGAGCAGCTGGCGGCCTCCAGCTGAAGACAGCCCGGGCGCCGGATCTGCGGGTACGGACTGACAGACGGCAAGATCCCAAAGCCCCCACTGATCGGCGGGTACGCGCGCGGTCTGCCTTGCGGTCGCGTTCTACCGATCCCGGATGAGGCCAAGCCCGCCCAGCGGACTAACTACTTAGGCAACACCGCGGCCTGCTGAGAACGCGCACGTGGCGCGCTCAGTGCGGGAAGCAGCGCGACTCAGCTCGGGCCGCGGCCGCGTCGTCGTCTCCCGCGCAGCCGATCGCTGAACTCGCGGGCAATCTCCCGGTCGGCGTCCCGCTGGGCGATTGCCTGCCGCTTGTCGAAGGAGCGCCGGCCGCGCGCCAAGGCGATCTCCACCTTCGCCCAGCCGTTCTGGAAGTACAGCGACAGCGGCACGAGGGTGACGCCGACCTCGCCCAGCCTCGCGACGATCTTGTCGATCTCGCTGCGGTGCATGAGCAGCTTGCGGGTCCGCCGAGGCTGGCCGGGGACGCGAGTGCAGTGGCCGCCGGACGCGTGCTCGGGGATGTGCAGTCCGTGGAGCATCAGCTCACCGTTGTGCTCTTGAACGAACGCCCCGGCAAGCGAGGCGTGCCCGGCACGCAGGGACTTCACCTCGTCACCGGCCAGGACTATACCGGCCTCATACGTCTTGAGAATCGTGTAGTCACGCCGCGCCCGCCTATTCGAGGCGATGGACCTGCGGCCTGTTTCCCTGGACGCGGTAACCGTGGCCTCCTGTTGAC
>JASHTT010000090.1 GCA_030040415.1 Streptosporangiaceae bacterium
CCGCATTCGGCAACCCGCTGCGGCAGAACCTGCTCACCGGCCTCAGCCCGCAGGGCCTGCCGCTCGGCCTGAGCTGGGCGCACCCGCTCGGCACCGACCTGCTCGGCCGCAGCGAGCTGGCCAGGCTCGCGTTCGGCATCAGGACATCGATGATCGTGGCGATCGTGTCGAACGTGACCAGCATCGCGGTCGGTGCGGCAGTCGGCCTCGCGGCCGGGTTCTTCCGCGGTCCGGTCGAGGCCGTGCTGATGCGCGTCACCGATGTCGGCCTCGCGCTGCCGTACACGCTCGCCGCGCTCGTGATCGCCGGCCTGATGACCGCCGGCCTGACCCGGGTCATCGTCATCATCACGGCGCTGTTCTGGGCCTACCCGGCGCGCCTGGTCTACGGTGAGGTGCTCCGGTTGCGGCATCGCGGCTTCGTCGAGTCCGCGGAAGCGATGGGTGCCAGCGGGGTCCGCATCGCCGGACGGCACCTTGCCCCGCACATGTTCCCGCTGCTGGTCACCTACTCGCCGCTGAACGCAGCCTCAGCCGTGGTGTTCGAGGCGACGCTGTCCTACCTCGGGGCAGGCATCAATCCCCCGACCGCCTCCCTCGGCAACATGATCTCGGACGGGCAGTCGGCGATCAGCTACGCGCCGCACCTACTGCTCGTGCCGGCCGTGGCGATCCTGCTGATCACGTTGTCGTTCCTGCTGATCGGCGAGGGCCTGAAGGCCCGCAACCCGGACTTGGCGAGGGTGTCATGGCTAGGACGCTGATCCGCAGGGTTCTGTTCGGCATCATCGCCGTGCTGGGCGTGGCGGCGCTGGCCTTCTTGCTGGAGTTCGTCGTGCCGGGTGACCCGGCCAGGGCCATCGCGCCGCGCGCGCAGAGCGCGGAGGTGCTCCGGAACATCACGATCCAGCTGCACCTGAACCGGCCGCTGATCGTCCAGTTCCACGACTACTTCGGCGGGCTGTTTCGCGGCAACCTCGGCACCTCCTACGTGCAGCGGCAGAGCGTAGCTAGCCTGATCGGCCCGCGGCTCGCGACCACCGGCTGGCTGGCGCTGGCCGGCGTCATCGCCGAGGTCATCATGGGCGGCACGCTCGGCATCCTCGCCACGCTGTACCCGAAGGTGCGCGCCGTGGTCGGCGCGGTGAACCTGACACTGCTCGCGCTGCCGCAGTTCGTGGTCGGCCTGCTGCTGCTGCTCGTGTTCGGGTTCAAGCTGCACATGGCGCCAGTGACCGGGGGAGCCGGGCCGGCCGAGATCGTGCTGCCCGCGCTCACCCTCGGCCTCGTTGGAGCGCCGTGGTACGCGCAGATCGTCGCGGATCAGATGGCCGACTCGCTGGCCTCCGCCTACGTCCGCACCGCGGTGTCCAAAGGACTGACCGACAGGTACATCCTCTGGCGGCACGTGCTGCGCAACGTGCTCTCCCCGGCCATCACGATGATCGGCATGGACCTCGGCGCGTACTTGTCCGGCGTCGTCACGGTGGAGGTTGTGTTCGGCTGGCCGGGCATCGGCCTGCTCGCCGTCGACTCGCTGCAGAACCTCGACCGGCCCGTCGTGATGGGCACGGTGATCGTCGGTGCGGTAGCCGTCGTGTTCTTCAACCTGGTCGCGGACGTGCTGCGAATGTACGTGGACCCGCGGACCCGAGAGGAAATCGCGTGACCGGGCCGGCGCCGCAAGGCCAGGCCAGCAACGGCAGCGCCGCGCTCGGTGTCGCGGACCTGACCGTGAGCTACGCCGGGCTGCCCGCGGTCGACGGGGTCAGCCTGCGCGTCGAGCAGGGCCAGGTCGTCGCCCTGATCGGCGAGACGAGCAGCGGCAAGTCCTCACTGGCCCTGGCCGTCGCGCGGCTGCTGCCCGCGGCCGCCGTCGTCACCGGCGTCGTGGAGATCGCCGGCACGGACCTCGGCGCGTTGCCGGCCCGCCAGGCCCGCCGACGGCGAGCCGGACTCGTCGGCTACATCGCGCAGGACGCGATGGCTGCGCTCAACCCGGTGCTGCCCGTCGGGCGCCAGATAGCCGAGCTGTTCGCCGTGCACCGCGGGATGTCCAGGGCAGCCGCGGCCCGTCAGGCGGTGCGCGAGCTGGCCCGGGTCAGGATCGACCGCCCGGACAGGGTCGCGCACGCGTTCCCGCACCAGCTGTCCGGCGGGATGCGGCAGCGCGTGATGATCGCCATGGCGATGGCGTTGTCCCCGCCGCTGCTGATCGCCGATGAGCCGACGACGGCGCTCGACGTGAGCACCCAGGCGGAGATCCTCGCGCTGGTGACCGAGCTGCAGCAGCAGACCGGCACGGGCATCTTGTGGATCACGCACGACATGGGCGTGGTGGCCGAACTCGCCGACTGGGTCGCGGTGATGTACGCGGGCCGCATCGTCGAGCAGGGCCCGGCGGTGCGCGTGTTCGACCGCCCGCTGCACCCGTACACGGAAGGGCTCCTCAGCACGCACTCCGACCTGCGGATCGGCCGCCCCGGCACGCCGCTGTTCCAGATCGCCGGATCGCCGCCAGCGCTCGCTGCCGGGCGGGTGGGCTGCGCGTTCGCCCCGAGATGTCCGCGCCGCACGCAGATCTGCGATCAGCAGGCCCCGGTGCTGACGCCGGCCCGCGGAGATGATGCCGACGGGTCCGCGTCGCTGGTCGCTTGCCATCATCAGGGGAACGCCCGTGTTGCCGGTAACGACCGTGCTAGCGGGAACGAGAGGGCCGGCGGCATCGGCGCGGTGACGAGAAACGGGCAGGAGGTGACAGCATGACCGTCACGGCGCCAGCCCGGTTGCCGGTCGCGGCCGATGGGCGTCCCGTACTCGGGTTCGAGACGGTGAGCAAGTTCTACCGCGGCCTGGCCGCCCTTGACCAGGTCAGCTTCGCGTTGCA
>JASHTT010000091.1 GCA_030040415.1 Streptosporangiaceae bacterium
CACGTTGCCCATGGCCGCCGCGCAGCCGCCCTCGGCCATGACCGTGTGCGCCTTGCCGAACAGGGACTTGGAGATGACGGCGGTCTTCTGGCCGACCAGCCGCGCCTCGATGGCGGCACGCAGTCCCGAGCCACCGGCGCCGATCACCACGACGTCGTAGGGGAGCCGCAGCACGTCGCTGTGCTCGATGTCGTTCATGTCCAGTCGCCTTCTCTGCTAGTCCGGGCGGACGACGCCCCGTTGTGCCCCCGCATCAGTTGAAGATCCGCGGGTCGTTGAACACGCCGGCCGCCACCAGCCAGATGTACAGGTCGGTCAGCATCAGGGTGCCCAGCGTCGTCCACGCCAGTTGCATGTGCCGGGCGTTCAGCCAGGAGATCTTGGTCCAGACCCAGTACCTGACCGGGTGCTTAGAGAAGTTGTTCAGGCGGCCCGCGGTGATGTGCCGGCACGAGTGGCAGGACAGCGAGTAGCACCACAGCAGGATCACGTTCGCCAGCATGATCAGCGTACCGAGCCCGAACCCGAAGCTGCCGTTCGGCCCGGTGAAGGCCCGCACGACGTCATAGGTGTTCAGGATCGAGATGAGGATCACCATGTAGAAGAAGTACCTGTGCAGGTTCTGCAGGATGAGCGGGAACCTCGACTCGCCGGTGTAGGAGGCGTGCGGCTCGCGCACCGCGCAGGCGGCCGGGGCGCGCCAGAACGCCCGGTAGTAAGCGCGCCGGTAGTAGTAGCAGCTCAGCCGGAACCCGAGCACGAACGGCAGCGACACGACCGCGTACGGGATGATCGGCGGCAGGCTGCCGAACCAGTGACCGAGGCTGGACGAGCCGGGCACGCACTCGCCGCTGATGCACGGCGAGTAGAACGGCGTCAGGTAGTGATACCGCGGCACGTAATACCACTTGCCGATGAACACGTGCACGGTCGCGTACGTGACCCAGATGGTCAGCAGCGTGGCCACGACCGCGGGGTTGCGCCACCAGGGGTCGGTGCGCAGTGTCTTCGCGGTAATCTGCGCCCTGGTCTTGACCGGCGCGTCGGTAATCTGCGTCATCCTCGACGTCTCCGCCCTGAAGCCTTCTGAAGGTCGCTCCGGGGTCCGCTGGGATTGCTCGCCGGTGCTCCGGAACGGGGTACACAGCCGGTTACAGCGGGCTCAGGTCGCGTCAGAAACCCTATTCCACTGAATATCACTCCGCGGCCCGATGCAGGCCGCTACGGCGTGTGACTCTCACTACACGCCGCCGTGCCGCGAGTGCCGATCAGGCCAGCCCCAGGCGCCGCATCCCCGCCAGGGCGGTAAATGCCGTCAAGACACGTTCCTTCATAAATTCATCGCCATTGATGACAGCTTCCTCACCGCGGGACAACACCGAGCGCGGTGCGCAGGAAGTCCACCTGCAGCAGGAGCAGGTTCTCGGCGACCTCCTCCCTCGTCGCCATGTGCGTGATGCCGGACAGTGGCAGCACGTTGTGCGGCCGGCCAGCCGCCAGCAGCGCGGAAGAAAGCCGCAGCGTGTGCGCGACGAGCACGTTGTCGTCGGCCAGGCCGTGGATGAGCAGCAGCGGCCTGGTCAGCTTGGCAGCGTCGGGCAGCAGCGAGCTCTGCTCGTAGTTCTCCGGGCTGGTATCGGGGTGGCCGAGGTAGCGCTCGGTGTAGCAGGTGTCGTACAGCCGCCAGTCGGTCGGCGGCGCACCGGCCACGGCCGCGTGGAACACGTCGGGCCGGCGCAGCACGGCCAGCGCGGCGAGGAAGCCACCGAACGACCAGCCCCTGATGCCGACGCGGGACAGGTCGAGGTCCGAGCACCGCTCGGCGGCCGCGTGCAGCGCCTCGACCTGGTCCTCGAGCGCGGGATTCGCCAGGTCGCCGGCCACCGCGCGGTCGTAGTCCGGCCCGCGGCCGGGGCTGCCCCGGCCGTCGGCGACCAGCACGGCGAAGCCCTGCTCCGCGAACCACTGAGGCGGCAGGAACATGTCCCGCGCCGCCAGCACGCGCTGCGCGTGCGGCCCGCCGTAGGGGTCGCACAGCACCGGCAGCTTGGCCGACCCTGGAGTGTGCCAGGAGGGCAGCAGGATGGCCTGCCTCGTCCTGCCAGGCCCTGCCGACCAGCCCAGATCGGGCCTCGGCGCCGGCAGGTTCGGGGTCTGCGCCAGCGACTCGATGCTGGCTAGCTCGGCCCGTTCCGCCGCGGCGCCCTCGGCCGTTAGCACGCGCACGGCGGTGCCGGACTCCTCGAGGGTCCGGCTGGCCAGCAGCAGGGTGCCGGCAGTGAGCCGCCCGGCGTGCACGCCCTCCACCGGGCTGGCCAGCCTGCACCCAGCCGGTCCGGCTATCCACAGCGAGATCGAGGCGGGGTCCTCGCCCGACGCGGTCACGAGGACCTCCTCGCCGTCTACGCTGAGGACCTCCCGCACGTTCAGGTTGACGGGGGTTAGGGTGTCCGCCTCGCCGGCCGCGTGCTGCTCCGCGGAGCCAGCCAGCAGCCGCTTGGCACCTCCGGAGTCGGCCGTCCAGACGATCCGGCCACTGGCCGTCCGGACCGGAACCCCGCGGACGATGTCGACCCACGCGGGATCGGTATCCGATCGGACCAGGCTGGTCGCTCCGGTCCGCGGATCGATCTCGAGCAGCCGCATCTCGTGCTGGTCGCGGCTCGCGACGGAGATCAACGGTGCGCTGCCTGCGCCCTCCCAGCAGGCATTCACCAGATAGGGGAACGACACGGCGTCCCACACTGCCTCCGTCAGCTTGCCGTCCAGGGGGGCGATGAAGATCGACACGACGGCGTTCGGCGTGCCAGCTGCCGGGTATCGGACGGACTGCGGCTGCGCCGCGGGATTGGCCGGATCGGCGATATGCAGCACTTGCACCGGCGTCTCGTCGACCCTGGCCACCAGGATCGCCGAGCCGTCTGGCGCCCACCAATAGCCGCGGCTGCGGCTCATCTCCTCGGCGGCGATGAACTCGGCGAGCCCGAACGTGATGCCGTCGGCGCCTTCCGGGTCGGCTAGCGCGCGGTCCGCGCCAGTCGCGGCATCGCAGACGCGCAGCGCGCCCGCGCTGACGTAGCCGACCAGCCGGCCCGCCGGGTCCGGCCGCGGGTCGGCGGCCGGCCTGGAGGTGGGCAGCTCGCGCACGGTGCTAGCCCGGGGGGCGACCCCCGGAACCCCCGCGGCGCTCCCCGCTTCGGCCTGCACGTCGGCCAGGTAGACGGCGCCAGCCAGCGCGAACGAGGCGATCGTGCAGGCCTGGTCGGTGGCAAAGGCGACGATCCCGGCTCCGCGCTCCCTGACCCGCTCCCGGCGGGCCTTCTCCACGGGGTCTTCCTCCGCGCCGGCACCGCCGAGCGCGAGTGGATCGGCGACCAGCCGCTGCCTGCCGCTGCCTACGTCGAGCGCCCAGAGGCAGTTGACCGGGTCGTCGCCGCCTCTCGAACGGAGGAACAGGACGGTCTTGCCGTCCGGTGCTATCTGGAAGGAGCGGGGAACTCCAAGCGAGAACCCTCTGGTCCTGGCGCTTTGCCGGGGGTACGAATCAGCCACGGCACCCGATCCTGCCAGCCTCGCGGTGTGACGCGCTCGGTAGGCTCGCGGACGTGGCTGTGCCGACCCCCGGATCTCCTGCCGGGCCCGCCCGGGGGCAGGGCAGCGGCAGGCGCCTGCTGCTCGTGCACGCTCACCCCGACGACGAGTCCATTGAGACCGGCGCCACGATGGCCAAATACGCGGCTGAGGGCGCCGCGGTGACTCTCGTCACTTGCACGCGCGGGGAATTGGGCGAAGTGATCCCTCCGGAGCTTGCCCACCTCGCCTGGCATGCCGATGGTGGGCTCGGTGACCACCGGGTCGGCGAGCTTGCCGCCGCGTGCGCAGCGCTCGGGGTGACCGACCACAGATTCCTCGGCGGCCCGGACGGACGGCGCGACTCGGGGATGATGGGCGCCCCGTCGAACACCTGGCCCGGCTGTTTCTGGCTCGCCGACGTGGCCGAAGCAGCCGCGGAGCTGCTCCGGATCATCGAGGAGGTCCGGCCCCAGGTGATCGTCAGCTACGACTCGAACGGCTTCTACGGTCATCCCGATCACATCCAGGCGCACCGCGTGGCGTTGCGTGCATTTGAGCTGGCCAATGGCCTGGTCAGCAAGTTCTATGCGACGGCGATGCCGAGGTCGGTGCTGCCCGCGGCGATGGCGCTGACGACAGACGGCGCGTCTGCCCCGGGTCAGCTGGCCGGGACCGGGTTCACCGCGGTCGCGTCGCTTCGAGCCGTGCCGTTCGGGGTCGACGACGACCAGGTGACCACGAAGATCGACGCGACGCCGTACCTGGACGCCAAGCTCGCGGCGCTGCGTGCGCACGCGACCCAGATCAGCGTGGCCGCGCCGTTCTTTGCGCTGTCCGACATGGTCGGCCGGCGGGCACTCGGCTCCGAGTACTACACGCTGCTGGCCGGCCCGCAGACCAGTCCTGGCCGCGGCCCGGTCATGGAGACGGACCTGTTTGCCGGGATCGATTAGCCGCCCGCCGCTCGCAACCCGCTAACCTTCCCGGTGTGAACCGCGGGCAGGGGGAGATCCAGGATCGGCGGCCCCCGGCTGCGAGGGACAGCAGGGTCGTCACGGCACTGGCGTACGTCATGCTGTTCCTGCTGGGCGCCGTGCAAGGCCTGATCGGCACGTTCCAGTACAGCCGCGGTCCGGTGCCGCTCGTCGCGATCCTGTTCGCTGCCGCGATCCTCATCACGTGCTTGCTGGGCTCGTTTGGCATGCGCTCAGCGTCCGGGGGCGCGCTGCCCGCCGCGGGCTGGCTGATCGTGACGATCGTGCTGAGCAGCGTCAGCAACGACGGCAGCGTCATCGTGACCGACACGACCGCGGGCAAGTGGTTCCTGTTCGGCGGAGCCCTGTGCGCTGCGGCCGGCGCCGTCTCCGCGTTCGCGCGGTGGTCGAGAGTCGGGGTTGGCCGCGAAGAGGGCCTCGGCCGGGACCTGAGGTAGCTGGCCCTAGCGGCGCCTCAGGCGCCTGCGGCTCTTAAGGCTCCTAAGGCTCCTAAGGCGCCGCCCGGCCGAAGATAGGTAGTGCTGCCGATTCGCTGGCGGGTGCCTTACCGCGAACCTCAATCGTGCGGACCTGGGAGGCGGGTCCGGACCATCGAGGAGGAGCTATGCACCCCGAGGTTCTCAGGGCAATGGCTGCGGAGCGGACTGCCGAGCTGCGCGCCGGGGCGGTGAGGTCGCGGCGTGCCAATGCGGCCGCAAATCGCTGCGCGAACCGGCGCACGGGTCGGCTGAGCCGGTTGTCGGCCGGCGACCGGTCCCACCGGGTCGAGCTGACCTGGCCGGATGGAGTACGCAGCGTGGTGTCGGTGCCGCAGCAAGCGGCAGGGGACGAGCAGACGCTGACTGCCGAACGGCGGTAGCGGACATCTAGCCCGAACTGGGCGCGGGCGCGGCGAGCCAGGTGCTCGCCGCGCCCGTCTATCCGAACTCGGCGAGCTGGCATAGCCAGCCAGGCGGGCGGTCAGGTCGCAGCTAGGCCCTGAGGACGGCGGTCCGCTCCGCACGAGGCCGCTCCGGCTCCTCTGTCAGTCGGCGTAGATCGTCCGGATCACTGGTATGGCCCAACAGGCTAGGCGCTACGACCGGTAGCAACAGTCCGATCTGGGTCCAGCGTGTACTCCCAGCCCTCCTGCCAACTGAAGTCGGCGTCAGCCAAGTCCTCGAGGGGCACCCTTGCGAGATAGTGCTCGAGTGCCCAGCGGGTGGCGACGTGCCCGATGACCAGCACCCGCTTTCCTGCCCACCGGGAAGGAAGGTCGTCCAGGAAGCGGCCGACTCGGGCCACCGCTTGCCGCCAGCTCTCGCCGCCGGGATACGGCTCGTTGATGAACCGTGCCCGATGACTTAGGTGCTCGGCAACTGGCGCGGCGTTGAGTTGCCCGTAGTCGCACTCTCGCAGGCGCCAATCCAGCAGGACAGGAATGCCAGTCTCCGCGAAGGCGATTTCGGCGGTCTCAGCAGCCCGGCGCAGATCGGAGCTGAACACGGCGTCGATCCCGTCGCTCCGTCGTCGTTGACCGAGTCCCCGGGCCAGCTCGCGCCCTCTAGGAGAGAGCCTGCTGTGGTTCCATCCCGATGCCGCCCCCCGCTCGTTGTCCGCGGAGATTGAATGTGTCTCGAACACCACTTGGATCACAATGACATCCTGCCGGGCAGTCCAATTGAGCTGTCAAGCTCCGATCACCATCGGTGAACGACCATGATCACGGAAGATCCGCCCGTCCCAACGGCCCGGATTTACCGTGATTCGGTCCGAGCACCCGGAGGCAATCGTTGCCGTCGACCAGCGCCGGCCGGATGATGTCAGCGGACGAGCGCTTCGACCTGGTCGATGCCCCAGTCCAGGTCCTCCTCCGCGATGACCAGCGGAGGCGCCAGCCGGATCGTGCTGCCGTGGGTGTCCTTGGCCAGCACGCCGCGGTCGGCCAACTGCTCACACGCGGCGCGGCCGGACAACTGCGCGAACTCGATGCCGGCCCACAGCCCCCGGCCGCGGACTTCGCTGACCTTGTCGCCTGGCAGCGCGTTGAGCCTGTCGTGCAGGTGCGCGCCCAGCTTGGCTGACCTTTCCTGGTACTCGCCCGTCGCCAGCATCGCGATGACCTCACGAGCGACCGCGCACGCCAGCGGGTTGCCGCCGAACGTAGAGCCATGCTGGCCGGGCTTGAACACGCCGAGCACAGCCGCGGCCGATACCACGGCCGAGACCGGCACGATCCCGCCGCCGAGTGCCTTGCCCAGGATGTACATGTCCGGTACGACGTCCTCGTGCTCGCAGGCGAACGTGGCGCCGGTACGGCCGAGGCCTGACTGGATCTCGTCCGCGATCATCAGAGCGCCGTGTGCGGTGCACTGGTCGCGGACTCCCGCCAGGAACCCCGGCGGCGGGACGAGCACGCCGGCCTCGCCCTGGATCGGCTCGACGAGGACGGCCACCACGTTCTCGCCCATCACGGCGGCTAGCGCGTCGAGGTCTCCGTAGGGAACGACGCGGAAGCCCGGCGTGTACGGTCCGAAGCCGTCACGGGCGTCCGGGTCGGTGGAGAAGCTGACGATCGTGGTCGTCCGGCCGTGGAAATTGCCGTCGAAGACCACGATCACGGCCTCGCCATCGGGCACGCCCTTGACCTCGTAACCCCACTTGCGCGCGGTCTTGATGGCGGTCTCGACGGCCTCGGCCCCGGTGTTCATCGGGAGCACCATCTCCATGCCGGCCAGCTCCGCCAGCTCGGCGCAGAACGGGCCGAACTGGTCGTGCTCGAATGCCCTGCTGACCAGCGTCACGCGCTCCAGCTGGCGCTGCGCCGCCGCGACAATCCTGGGGTGGCGGTGGCCGAAGTTGATCGCCGAGTAGGCGGCCAGCATGTCCAGGTAGCGACGGCCGTCGACGTCGGTCACCCAGGCGCTCTCGGCCTCCGAGATCACGACTGGCAACGGGTGGTAGTTGTGCGCACTGTGCGCGGCGGACTGCGCGCGCAGTTGCGCCGCGGCTCGCGGCTGCCCGGCCCGTGTGTCGCTTGTCCCTAGCATCTGAAGTCCTCCTGGGCTCGCTTGCCTACCTGAGCTCGAGCGTGCAGCACTTGGGCCCGCCGCCCGCCTTGCGCAGTTCGGACATGTCTACGCCGATGGGCTCGAATCCGGCCGCCCGCAGCTGCACCATCAGCCCCGTCGCCTGCTGCGGCAGGACGACGTGGCGCCCGTCGCTGATCGCGTTGAGACCCAGCACCTCGGCGTCCTCGTCCTTCGCCTCGATCAGCTCGGTGAAGTACGAGGCGAGCGCGGCGCGGCCCGCGTCGTCGAACGCGGCTGGGTAGTAGGCGGCAGTGTCGGCATCGAGCACCGTCAGTGCCGTGTCGAGGTGGTAATAGCGCGGGTCGACCAGCCGGAGGCTGATCACCGGGACTCCGAACAGCTCAGTCAGTTCGGCTGCGGCCGCCTTGTCGCTGCGGAAGCCGTACCCGGCGAGGATCGCCCGGCCGGCGAACACGATGTCGCCCTCGCCCTCGTTGACCGTGGCCGGCTCGCGCGTGACCGGGTAGCCCGCGTGCCCGAACCAGGACAGGTAGGCGGCCCCCTCCGGCTGCCGCTCCGGGTACCGGAACCTGGCGCCGAGTACCTTGCCGTTGATCACGGTGGCGCCGTTGGCGGCGAAGACCATGTCCGGAAGGCCTTCTACCGGGTCGATCGTGCGCACGGTGTGCCCGAGACTGGCAAAGACCTGGCGCAGTCGTTCCCACTGGCTGATTGCCCGATCGGTATCAACCGGCTCGTACGGGTTCATCCACGGATTGATGGCATACGTCACCGTGAAGTAGTCCGGCCGGCACATGAGGTAGTTCCTCGTCGTGGCTGCGCGGCGCGTGCTGTCCGTCATGCGGGCGGCTCCGGGTGTCGCGAGTGGTCTGAGTCGATCTAGCCTAGGAGGCAACGGCGGCGGATAGCGGTGGTGCTTCCTGCGCATTGCAGGCGATCCGTTGCGCAATTTGATGCCTGAGCATCGATCTGTTGCGCAGAGATCGACGCCCGTCAGCGGCTGGATGACCGCGGCTGGCCCACGAGGCTGACCAGATCCAGGCCGAGTATCCGGTCGGTGGCAGCGAACGTCTCGAATTTCGAGCCGGCCGGCACGTCAGGGTCGCTGGCCAGCTCGCGGAGCGCAGCCAGAGCTCCCGGTGTGTCCATGTCGTTGTCGAGCGCGCCGAAGATCCTTGCCGAGTAGCCCGCGCACATCGGCTTGCTCGGCTCGGTCGCGCAGTCGGCGACGAACTCACGCAATGTCCGTAGCTCGGCCCCGGCCGAGGTCAGCGACGACCAGCTCAGGTAGGCCGGCGCACGGTAGCTGTGCTCGAGGAACGCCAGCCTGACCGCCAGCGGATCGAGGCCGTGCTCGGCCAGGTCGGCGAGCCGGACTGCGTTTGCGCCCGGGCCGGTCATGTCGGTGCCGTCGAACAGGACGCCGGCTACGTGGATCCAGTGCCGGACGACCTCGCGCCCGGCGGCCGCGTCCGACTGAGCCCGCTCCTGTTCGTGCTCGGAGAGCAGGTCCAGCGGGCCGACGTGCAGGTCCACCGTGCCGAGGCAGTTGATCGAGGCGGCCGAGCACTCCGCGTGCCTGGCCGGGAACCCGGCACCCCACGGCGCGTCGAAGCCGGGACCTGTCTCGTCACTAATCCACAAGGGCCAGTCTGCAGGCGACCGCCTCCCGTCCCCGGGCACGGGTGCATCCTGCCGCGGATTGCTGCCGGGCAGTTCCCCGTAGCCGGGGAAACTGGCGGCGTCAAAGCAGACGGTGCCAATACCGGCGACGTACGCGTGGCCGGCCGCGATCAGGGTCGCGATCAGGTCGATCACCAGCCCGATGGATTCCGACGTGCGCGGCGCGTAATCCGGAGGCCCGACGTTGAGCGCGAGGCAATCGGCACGCAACGCGTCCTGCTGCGAGCCGGACTGACCGGCCTCGGTCAGGCTCTGGCACGTGATAACGGACAGGCCGCTTCGCTGGCCGTTCCTGGAGATCAAGTCGGCGAGCACGGCGGGTCGCAGGTCGCCGAGGTGCGCCGGGCTCTCGAGCACGGGCCCGCACGAGTACATGCGCAGCTGACCGCGGCCGGCCGGCCGGATCGCAGTCACGGCTCGTAGCTTGGAGTCGTACAGGCTGAACACGACCTCCAGCCTAGGCGGACCGTTGCCATCGGCGCGGCGGTCGGCGTGAGCCGGGGGCCATGATCACGGTAAATCCGGGCCGCCGTTGG
>JASHTT010000011.1 GCA_030040415.1 Streptosporangiaceae bacterium
CCGGTCTGCTCGCAGCGCACGCTGCATGGTGGCGCCTGCCCAAACGAGCTGTGCCGCAGCAGCAGCCGGCGGATCGGCAGGATCCACGCCCTCGGCTATCACACTGGCCCGCTCCGGCAGGCCATCAACAACTACAAATACCGGGGCGTACGCGGCTGGTCGGTGCTGTTTGGCCGGCTGCTGCTCGGCTGGCTGGACCGGCACGCGGCCGCGGACCCGCCTGGTCTCATCGTCGTGAACCCGAGCTTCGTCGGTCCTGGCGGCCAGTTGTTCGCGCACACCGAGGCCGTGCTTGCGCAGGCCGCTCAGCAGGATCTGGCGAGCCGGTGGCCGTTCGATACCGGGAATCCCGCGGCGTTAATCAAGACCCGGTCAACCGTGCAATCCGCTGACTCGCTGGCCTGGTCCAAGCGGGCGAGCAGCGACGATCTACGTGCGGCGCTGGCGTTACCGGACCCGTCGCGGACGGCGGGACGGTACGTGCTGGTGTATGACGACATCTGCACGACGGGACGGCAGCTCGACGTGGTGGCCGGCTGCTTGCTGGACCTGGGCGGCGCGGCCCGGGTTGATGCAATCGTGCTAGCACGTGCGCTGTGGCGCGGCACTAGCCGTTAACCTCAGGCGAAGTAGCCGAGCCAGCCTTGAGTCACCGCCGTCAGCCGGTCTGTCTGAATCTGATAAACGTGCTCTCGGCCGCGAAGTTCGATGGTCACGAGGCCAGCCTGCTGAAGCACGCGCAGGTGCCCGGAGATAGTCGGCCACGAGTGCTCGAAACGCGCCGCGATCGCGCCGGAGGTCATCTCTCCGCCGCGTGCGTGCAGCACCGTGAGGATCATCCGCCGAGACCGGTTGGCAAGCGCGCCGAATACGGCATCGAAGTCATCGAGTTCCTCGATGCCCCTGGCTCTACTCGTCACTGTGACGTTTGCATGACGCGCCGGTAGTGCGGGAAGTCCCACTTAGGCAGCCCGTCGCGCTCCTCTAGCAGCGGGTCCATTGGCTCCCAGATCGCCAGCACCGCGGGATGTTCGTGCGCACGGTCGAAGCCACCCTCGACCCACGTGAAGATCTCCACGTACGTCGGCGGGTTCTCCACCGTACGGAAGATCAGCGACTCGTCGCTTGTGACGAAGCCGAGTTCGCTCAGGGTTTGCCAGTGACGGCCGAGAAGCTCGGTGAACTCAGTTTCAGCGTCCTGACGCACCCGGTAGGTGCAGATGACAGTTTCATTAGCCATATTCCTAAGTATTAGTCATCTGCCTTATCATCGCAAGCCGCGGTCGGCGTGGCGAGCGGTAGTTCCACAGATACGAAGAGGGACGGCGCACAGTGGCGCCGTCCCTTCCAGACGTGATGCGGCGATGCCGCGGCGGCTCAGTGCAGGACGAGCTCGCGCGTGTTGTCGTCCGAAGTCATGTGCTGAGCAGCTGCGTGGTGCCGCGCAGCCTGCTCGCGGTTCTTCTGGCGCTCATGCAGCGCTCCGGCGGCGATTATCGCAACCGACACCACCATGGCGATCCCGATAGTCACCAAGATCGCAAAGATTGCCGCTCCCAACCCCGGCATGCCCATCACCACGTGGATCGCCTCCCGCGCCTACATCCGTTTACGCTGTTTACTAAGACCATTATGCAACGCCATAGTAAACGCTGTCAACTAAGCTAGTGATGTTCACGACTGGCAGTGTGGTTGGTTGCCGCAGGGCGTAGAACCGGGCCGGCCGGGCCTGCGAGCCGGGCAGGTTGTGCTTCGGGAGCCAGGTTGGCGGGGCATCGGCATCTATGCCGTGACGAGATTGGATGACCAGTCCCTTAGGGGATCCCCGTCCCCCGAGGGGAATCCGTCCCTTCCTGGGACCGGCGGCACGGTCTAGTTTCCTGCCGAAGTCAAACGACGGCTTCACATCCTCCCCAGCCAGAGCACCCCTGACCCCGGTGCTCCGCGCGCCGAAGACGGAGGAGCCGTGATCGACAGGTGCCGGAGTGCAAACGCCGGGTCGCCGGTGCGCCCGTGCGTGCTGCCGAGCATGCTCCCACCGGGACACGGAGGCTTGCCTTGACCCGCACCAGCACCTGCGGGGAACTGCGCCGCGAACTCGGTGTCTATGTCCTCGGTGCGATGGCGCCTGCGGACCGGGGCGCGATCGAGAGTCACCTCGCTTACTGCGCCGGCTGCCGTAGCCAGCTCGCGGAGCTGGCCGGACTGCCCGGGCTGTTGCACAGGGTGGCAGCGGATGATCTGGGTGTTCTCGTCCCGGCCGTCGGCGCGAACCGCGGTGGGCCATCGTCGGCTCAGCCTCTCGGAGCCTTGCTGGCGCAGGCGGCTAGGCGCAGGAAGTACCGCGCGTGCCTGCAACTCGGCGCCGCTGCAGCGATAGGCCTAGCCATCGGTGCGTCCATTGCATACGGCGCGCTCCATGCACCCCCGCAACCGCTTGCTGCTGCGACGCTGCCCGGCGCCATGACGGTGCGCGGACACAATCCGCGCGACCACGCGACGGCAGTCGTCAGGTTTGCCGGGCAACGCTGGGGGGTTCAGCTCTACGTCCAGGTCAACGGGGTTGCGCCCGGAACGAGGTGCGTTCTGGAGGTCACTGACTCCCGCGGTCAGGAGTCCGCAGCCGCGAGCTGGACGGTTGCCGCGGGTGACGAGAGCGCCTGGTACGGCGCGTCCTCCTCGGTTCCGGTCGCGGATGTTCGCGGGTTTGTTGTGACAGCGGGAACGCGCCCGCTGGTCCGGGTCAGCGTTCCCACCCGGAAGGAAGGCCGTGGTTGACGGCCGAACCAGGCAAGGCCGCTCCGGAGTGCGGTCAGCGCGTGTGACGGGTTCGCCAGTCGGCGTTCCTGACTTTCCCGATGGCGCTCGGCCGTCGCTCCGCAGGTGCGCTCGCTGCGGGTCAGAGCGACGAAACCCAGCAGCGCTGCTGGGTAGACGTAGTATCCCCAGCGACTCGCGGGAGCCAGTGCGAACACAACCGCGAGGCCGAGGGC
>JASHTT010000092.1 GCA_030040415.1 Streptosporangiaceae bacterium
CAAGATCGCCTACGCAGCCCGCCATCCTGACCGGATAGTCGGCTATGCCCGCCGTCGCGGCCGGGACACCTTGCTGGGGCTGAGCACTCGCGACCACGTCAGCTACTACCGGGCCGTGATGCGCTCGGACACGGCCAAGAGCAGCGATGCGGCCGTCGGCAGCAAGACTCACGAGTCCTGGCTCCAGGTCGGTCAGATGCAGTTCGACTATCTGCTCAGCCACGGGCTCAAGCCCGACATGCGAATGCTCGACATCGGCTGCGGCAACCTGCGGGCCGGCCGGCTGTTCATCGAGTACCTGGACTCGGGCAACTACTACGGCAACGACATTTCGCCCGACATCCTGCTGGCTGCCCAGAAGACAGTCGTCGACTACCGGCTGCAGAACAAGCTGCCCAACCTTGCCCTGACCACCGACCTGAAGCTGGCGTTCCTGCCGGACGACTACTTCGACGTGGTGCACGCGCACAGCGTCTTCTCGCATTCGCCGCTGGGCGTGATCGACGAGTGCCTCGCTCACGTTGGCCGGATCATGCGGCCGGGCGGTTTCTTCGACTTCACCTTCGATGAGACCAAGGGCACCGAGCATCAGGTCCTGCGGGAGGACTTCTACTACCGCGCGCAAACCCTGCTGGATCTCGCCCGCAAGCACGGGTTCGAGGCAGAGTACCTGGCCGACTGGGCCGAGACCGGCCACGAGCAGTCCAAGATCCGCGTCTTGCGGGCCCCGCGAGACGACTCTTAGCCTTCCGCTTCGCTCGAGCCGGATGGCAGGAAGCGGATCCCGCAACCGGGCTCGGTCACGAAGTAGCGCGGGTGAGCTGGGTCTGGCTCGAGCTTCCGGCGGATGGTGACCAGGAAGACCCGCACGTAGTTGTTGGTGGTCATATCCGTCAGCCCCCAGACGTCGGATAGCAGCTGCCGGTGGGTGATGAGCCGACCCGGGTTGCGCGCGAGAAGCTGGACGATCTGCCACTCCGTCCGGGTCAGCGGGACAGCGTGGCCAGCCCGGACCACTCGCTGCTGCGCGAGGTCGATGGTGAAGTCATCGGTCTCCACTAGCGGCTCGTCGGCGCCCTTCCTGACGTCGCGGAGGGCCACCCGCAAGCGAGCCATGAACTCGTCCATGCCAAACGGCTTGGTGATGTAGTCGTTGGCGCCGGCATCGAGGGCAGCCACCTTCTGGTTCTCCGCCGTCCTGGCGGACAGCACGATGACCGGCATCGTGGTCCACGCGCGTATCCGGTTGAGCACCTCCATGCCGCTCACATCGGGCAGCCCGAGGTCCAGCACGATGGCGTCGGCGGGCCTGTGCTCTGTTCGCTCTAGCGCCAGGCTTCCTGTGGTGGCGAACTCAACGCTGTAGCCGCGCCTGCGCAGGTTCTCGCCCAGCGTCTGCAGCAGCGAGATCTCATCGTCGACCACCAGGACCGTCGGCCCGGCCGGACTCGGCTGGGCGTACCGGGCCCGCTGCGCCGGCCCACGTCGGTGCCGGGGCCCGCTGCTTTCCACCTCGTTGCACATCGCCTGGTCATCTCGCGGGTGACCCGCGGTTTCGATCACCTTGACAGCCATTGTGCGCTCATCTCTGTCACGCTGCCACGGCCGGCTCTGGCGGTAGCTGGCCGCCACCGGGCGCGGCCACCGGGCGGTCAGCGGGATCCGGCGAGGCTGGGCTTTGCGCGCGTTCGCCGTCCCGCTCGTCCTCGCCGAGGGCCGCCGGAACTGCTGGCCCGAACCTCGGCAGGGAGAAGACGAAAGTGGCCCCGCCGCCCGGGGTGTCCTCCACGGTGAGCTCGCCGTCCATCGCCTCGGTGAAGCCCTTGGCGATGGCCAGGCCGAGCCCGAGCCCTCCCTGGCCATCCCCGCGCCGCTGGAACGGCTCGAAGATGCCGGCGCGCTGTTCGGCTGGGATGCCGGGACCCTGATCGATGACCCGGATCTCGACGCGGTCGTCAATGGCGCCGGCCTGAACGTGCACCGCCAGCCCGGGCGGCGACGCCGCCTGCGCATTCGCCATCACGTTGGCCAGGGCGCGTTCGAGCAGCCCGGGATCGGCCCACGCGGCCGGCGGCTTGGACGGCAAGTCGATGGCGACGCCGGATCCGGCGCTGCCCAGGCTGTTGACGGCGCTGTACAGGATCCGCTCGACATCGGTCTCGTGCGGCACGAGGGGCATCTGGCCGGCTCGCAGCCTGCTCATGTCCAGCAAATTCGACACCAGCCTGGTGAGCCGGTCTGTCTGCGCGTCGATGGTCCGGTAGAAGGCCTGCGCGTCCGCCGGGCTCCAGGCAGTGTCTGGCGACAGCAAGCTGGTGATGGCGGCCTTGATGCCAGTCAGCGGCGCCCGCAGATCGTGCGACACGGCCTCGAGCAGCGCCGTTCGCACGTTGTCGGCGTCGGCCAGCTCGGCGGCGGCCGAAGCTTCGTCCTGCAGCCTGGCGCGCTCCTGGGCGATCCGCAGTTGCGTGACGAACGGGCCGAGCAGCCAGATATCGGCACCGCTCAGCGAGTGCCCGCTCAGTGCGAGCACCGCGCCCTGGTCGAGCTCGGCCGCGAACTGGGCATCCTCGGGGCGAGCCGGCGCCGGGCCGCCCGCCTGCGCCACCGTGAGCCACTTGTCGCCTTCCGGCACGATGATGGCGGCGCTGTCCAGGTCGAATGTTCGGCGCAGTTCGGCCACCAGGCTCGGCAGCGTCGCCGCCTCGGCGAAGACCGTGCCGCCGGCCAGCCGGGCAAGCGCCTCGGATTCACCCCGGGCACGCGCCACCTGCAGGCCACGGCGGGTAAGCCGGTCGATTACCTGGCTGACGACCGTGGTCACCGCGAAGAACACGACCAGCGCTACCACGTTCACCGGACGCGCCACATCGAAGCTGTGGATGGGCGGGGCGAAGAAAAAGTCGGCAGACAAGGCCGCCACGATCGTCGCGGCCGTGGCCGGGCGCAGGCCGCCGACGAAGGCGACCGCCACAACCGCCAGCAGCAGGCAGAGCAACGCCCCAGGCAGGCCGAGGCCGGTCTGCAGCGGGGACAGCGCGGCGGCGATGCCCGCGACGCCGGCAGTGCCGAGCAGCCAGCCGAGCTGGCGCCGGCGGCGTGGCATCGGCACGGGCTGACGGCGCGGCAGCGACCTGGGCAGCGGGCTGACCGGGTGGCCGGCGGTGGAGATCACGTGCACGTCGATCGGGCCCGCGCGCCTGATCACCTGGGTGGTCACCGAGCCGTGGGCGGCGTGATACATCCAGCTGTGCCGGCTGCTGGCCAGCAGCAGCTGCGTCGCGTCTTCGGTAATGGCGAAGTTGATCAGGGCGGAGGGCACGTCGGCGCCGGTTACCTCGGTGTAGCTGCCGCTCACCTCGGCAAGCAGGGCGCGCTGGCCCTCCAGCGGCTTGGTGTCTGGCTGCACGGTCCCATCGGGCGTGCGAACGTGCACGGCGAGCAGGTCCGCGTGCATCCTCGCGGCCATCCGCGCGCCCCGGCGGATCAGCGCCTCACCGTCCGGTGCCCCGCTCAGCGCGACCACCACGCGCTCCCTGGTTTCCCACGGCTGCCTGATGCCGTGCCGCGCGCGATAGTCGGCGAGTTGCTCGTCCACCCTGTCTGCCAGCCAGAGCAGGGCGAGCTCCCGCAGCGCACTCAGGTTCCCTAGCCGGAAATAGTTGGCGAGCGCCGTGTCGATGGCAGCGGCGGGGTAGATGTTCCCGTGCGCCATGCGCCGCCTGAGCGCTTCCGGCGTCATGTCGACGAGCTCGATCTGGTCCGCCGCCCGGACGACGGCATCAGGCACGGTTTCCTGCTGCCGGACGCCGGTGATGTGCTCAACCACGTCGTTGAGGCTGGCCAGGTGCTGGATGTTAACGGTCGAGATCACATCGATGCCGGCCTGCAGCAGTTCCTGCACGTCCTGCCAGCGCTTGACGTTCCTGCTGCCCGGCACGTTGGTGTGCGCCAGCTCGTCCACGAGAGCCACCGCCGGGTGCCGGGCGAGCACGGCGTCCAGGTCCATCTCCTCGAGCTCGCCGCCGCGGTAAGCGATGACCCGCCGCGCAACGATGGGCAGATCGCCGATCTGGGCCGCGGTGCCCGGTCGGCCGTGCGTCTCGACGAGACCGATCACCACGTCGGTGCCGCGACCGCGGCGCCGGCGACCTTCCTCCAGCATGGTGTAGGTCTTGCCGACGCCAGCGGCCGCGCCGAGGTAGATCCTCAGCTTTCCGGGAGCGGCGGTGGCAGTGTTCATGTCGTCCAGTGTTACAACCGGTCAAGGGCGAGGTTCAGGGTCAGCACGTTGACACCCGGGTCGCCGAGGAATCCCCAGTACGCGTCGGTCGTGTTGTCCTTGATCAGCTTCATGACGGTCGCCAGCGCCAGGTGCCGGACCCGGGCGACCCGCGGGGCCTGCAGGTCTGCGTTGGCTATGGAAATGTCCGGGTCGAGGCCGGAACCAGACGCCGTCACCGC
>JASHTT010000093.1 GCA_030040415.1 Streptosporangiaceae bacterium
ACCCGTCGAGCCCGGTGCTGCTCAGCGCGTGGGAGGGCTTCGGCGTGCTGTGCATATGGGCTGCGCTCATGCTCGGCATCGGGGGTTATCTGCTAGACCGCCGCGACGCCTGACCCGGGCAGACCGAATAGTCCGCCGAGTCAGTTGCTGGCCAGTCCTACCGCTGTGCCGGGTCCCCGGACTCGGCCGCGGCAGCCCGGCTCGCGGCAATGACCCGGCGGTACGCCAGCGCGATGTCAGCCTGATCGCACGGCTCCCGCACCGACGCCTCGCTCAGCCGGTCGATCATGGCGGCCTGGTCGAGCAGGACCTGACGGTCCTCCGCCGTGGTCGTGCGCTCCATGATCTTGGTGAGTGCGTCCAGCTGCCTGATGAGCACCGCGGGCATGCCCTGCCCTGCCTGCCTGACCTTTTCGAACGCCCGGTCCACGAGGCGCTGCCAGGTGGTCTCGGTGGTGATGACCCGGACTGCCCCGGCGGAGTCGCGATAGACCCTGGTCGGCTGCCACTTGCCGGTCACCTTGCACAGGCTGTCGCCTATCCAGTCAATGCAGGTGAGGGCGGTGAACGTGTCGTTGACGGCCGCAGACAGCGCCCGGATGCAGATCTCCACGAGCTGGTCGATGCCGAAGGAGACGTCCTGAGCCAGCGTCCGGTACGGACCTGTGACGTGCGCCCTGGCCAGTTCGCGAGCCACCTGGCCGGCGGCCTCCGCCGGAGATACCGTCGCGTAGCTGCTCCCCTGCACCAGGAAGTGACCAGGCCGGTATCTCAGGTGAATGACCGCGCCCACCTCGGTGGCGATGGTGATCAGCGTCTCGTGCCGGATAAACTGCAGGTATCCGCTGCGCGGCGCCGCTACCGTACCTCCATCCGCGGCCATCTGCTCGATCAGCACCGCAGCCAGTTGGGAGTCATCGGCCGCCGACGGCTCGCCTGCCTGCAGTTCGATGGCCTTCTGCAGGTCGCCCGCTATCCCGGCGATGACCTGCGGCAACTGGATCTGAATCGCTATGTGGTGCAGGAAATAGATCAGCACGGCCAGGTCGGCCAGCATCAGCACGAGGGTCATGGTGACACTGATGTGCGGCACGAAGTTGCCATGATCGCCCTGGCCAACCGAGCCCAGCGTCAGCACCGAGTAGACGAACGTCGCGACGAACGTGCCGAGCGTGAGCTGGGTACCACGATCCCGGATGAAGTTGCGCAGCATCCGCGGCCCGAATTGGGTCGAGGTCAGCGTGAGCGCAACGATGACGATCGAAAAGACCACCCCGACGACGGTGATGACCGCGGCGGCGATCGCGGTGAGCACCGTCCTGGCCACGTCCGCACCGCCGCTGATGGCCCAGCCGGGCACCCGGAACACGCCGTCGTAGGAGGCCCGGTCCAGCGTGTAGGTGATGATGAACAGGATGACAGCGCCGAGCACCTCGACGGCCGGGACGAACCAGAGGTTGGTGCGCAGAACCTCGCGCCGCCACTCGGACCCGGGCAGCGACCTGCGCCGGAGGGGCCGCCCCCCGCGCGGACGATCGCGCTGCCGCATGATGAGCCTCCCGTGGCTGGCCTGGCGCCGACCAGTCTTCCCGGCTCACCTAGGTCAATCGTAACGGGCACCCGGGCTTGGCTAGCCGACGCAGCCAGGACCGAGCAACTGCTTGAGGTCGGCCAGCAGCGACGGGGACGGCCTGACCCGCAGCTTGTCGTCGAGCCGCATGACTTTGACCCGGCCACCGCTGATCAGCCGCAGGTGCACCTCGGTGGCGCCCGGATGCGTGCGCAGCGCCTCCTTGAGACGGTCAACCACGGGCGGGACGCACCGGTTCTCCGTCAGGGATACCACGAAAGGGCCGGTCTGCCCGGTGCTGATGTCTGGCGTGCTTACCTCCATGGCGACCAGCTTGGGCACCTCTTCACGGCGGTCCAGCCTGCCCTTGACGACGACGATGGCGTCATCGATGACCTGGCTCATGCACTGCGCGTACGTCGCGGGGAAGAACAGCACCTCGATCGCACCCTCGAGGTCCTCGAGCATCGCCGTCGCCCACGTGCCGCCCTGCCTGGTGACCTTGCGCTGCACCCCGGACAGGATTCCGCCGACCGTCACCACCTGAACATCGCGGTCGCCACCCGGCCCGCGTCCGCTGTCGTCTTCCGCGGACCCGACAAGCTCGGCGATCGAGCAGTCGGTCGCCGCAGCTAGCAAGTGCTCCGCACCGAGCAGCGGGTGGTCGGACACGTAAAGACCGAGCATCTCGCGCTCGAAGCCCAGCAGCGTCTGCTTCTCCCACTCACCATCAGGTACCGGCACGTCGAAGGTAACGTCCGCGGTGTCATCGTCGCCGAACAGCGAGTCCTGCCCGATCGCCTCGTTCCGCTTCACATCGATGATCGCGTCGACGGCCTGCTCGTGGATGAGCATCAGGCCACGACGAGGATGACCGAACGAGTCGAACGCTCCGGCCTTGATCAATGACTCGATGACGCGCTTGTTGCAGACGTTGACCGGCACCTTCCGGAGGAAGTCAGAGAAGCTGGTGAACGCGCCCTTCGCGGCGCGGGCGGCGACGATGGACTCGACTACCGAGACACCGACGTTGCGGACAGCGGCCATGCCGAACCTGATGTCGCTGCCGACCGGCGTGAAGATCGCGTTGGACGCGTTGACGTCCGGCGGCAGCACCTTGATGCCCATCCGGCGGCATTCGTTCAGGTACAGCGCCGACTTGTCCTTGTCACCGGCCACCGAGGTCAGCAGGCCCGCCATGAACTCGGGTGGATAGTTCGCCTTGAGGTACGCGGTCCAGTAGGCGACAAGCGCGTACCCGGCAGCGTGCGCCTTGTTGAAGGCGTAGCCGGAGAACGGGACCATCAAGTCCCAGATCGTCTTGATCGCGTCGTCGGAGTACCCGTTCGCCTTCATCCCGGCGGCGAACGGCTCGTACTCGGCGTCCAGTACTTCCTTCTTCTTCTTGCCCATGGCGCGGCGCAGCAGGTCGGCCTTGGCTGGCGAGTAGCCGGCCAGCCGCTGCGCGGTGAACATCACGTCCTCCTGGTACACCAGCAGCCCGTAACTCTCACCTAGCACGTCGGCCAGCGGCTCAGCCAGTTCCGGGTGGATGGGCGTGACCGGTGCGCGACCCGTCTTGCGGTCGGCGTACACCGGCGCGCTGGCCATCGGGCCCGGCCGGTACAGCGCGTTCACCGCGGAGATGTCGCCGAACTTGTCTGCCCGCATGGCCCGCAGCAGCGCGCGCATCGGGCCGCCCTCCATCTGGAACACGCCGAGCGTGTCACCCCTGGCGAACAGCTCATAGGTCACCCTGTCGTCCAGCGGCAGGTGGTCTAGGTCCAGGTCGATGCCGCGGTTGGCCTTGATCCCGGTCACCGCGTCCTCCAGGATCGTGAGGTTCCGCAGTCCGAGGAAGTCCATCTTCAGCAGGCCGATGTCCTCGCAGGCCGGGTAGTCGAACTGGGTGATGATCGTGCCGTCGGCCTCCCGTCGCCAGACCGGGATGTGGTCCATCAGCGGCTCGCTGCTCATGATGACGCCAGCCGCGTGCACGCCGGGCTGACGGATCAGCCCTTCCAGGCCGCGCGCCGTGTCGATGACCTGGCGCACCTCCTGCTCGGCCTCGTACATGCCCCGTAGCTCGGCCGCCTCGCCGTAGCGCGGGTGATCGGCGTCGAATATGCCGGCCAGCGGGATGTCCTTCCCCAGCACCGCGGGCGGGAACGCCTTCGTGATCCGGTCGCCGAGCGCGTAGGGGAAACCGAGGACGCGGGTCGAGTCCTTGACCGCCGCCTTGGCCTTGATGGTGCCGTAGGTGATGATCTGCGCAACCCTGTCGTCGCCGTACTTCTCGGTGACATACCTGATGACATCGCCACGCCTGCGCTCGTCGAAGTCAATGTCGATGTCCGGCATCGAGACCCGCTCCGGGTTGAGGAAGCGCTCGAATACCAGCCCGTGGAAGATCGGGTCCAGGTCGGTGATGCCGAGAGCGTAGGACACGATCGAGCCGCCCGCCGAGCCGCGGCACGGACCCACCCTGATGCCGTTCCGCTTGGCCCACATGATGAAGTCGGCGACGACGAGAAAATACGAGCAGAACCCCATCGTCTCGATGACGCCCAGCTCGTACTCGGCCTGCTGCCGCCGCTGCTCGTCATAACCATCCGGGTAGCGCCAGTCCATGCCGCGCCAGACTTCCTTGCGCAGCCAGCTTTGCTCCGTCTCGCCGGCCGGCAGCGGGAACACCGGCATCAGGTTCGACTTGGTGAACGTCGCGCTTGCTCGCTCCGCGATCAGCAGGGTGTTGTCGCAGCCGGACTGCCAATCCTCGTCGCCGCGCAGCGCGCGCATCTCCTGCGGGCTCTTGAGGTAATAGCCGGTGCCCTCGAACCTGAAGCGGTCCGGATCTGCCATGTTGGTGCCGGTCTGCACGCACAGCAGCACCTCGTGCGCGGCGGCGTCCGGCTCAACGGCGTAGTGCGAGTCGTTCGTCACGAGATACGGCAGCTTCAGCTCGGCCGCGATCCGCCGTAGCCCGTCCGCGTACCGGCGCTCGACTTCCAGGTCGTGGTGCATCAGCTCGACGAAGTAGTTGTCCGGCCCGAAGATGTCGCGGAACTCCGCGGCCGCGGCCAGCGCCCGGTCATACTGGCCGAGCCGCAGCCTGGTCGGTACCTCGCCGCCCGCGCACCCGGTCGTGGCGATGATTCCGTTGGCATACCTGGCCAGCAGCTCGCGGTCCATCCGCGGCTTGCGGAAGTAGCCTTCCAGTGAGGCCAGCGAGGACAGCTTGAACAGGTTGTGCAGGCCTTCGGTGCTCTCGGCGAGCAGCGTCATATGGGTATAGGCGCCGCCGCCGGACACGTCGTCGTCCTTCTGCGCCGGGGTCCCCCAGCGCACGGGCTGCTTGAGCCCGCGGTGCTCCGGCGCGACGTAGGCCTCAGTGCCGATGATCGGCTTGATGCCCGCCGCCTGTGCCTTCGACCAGAAATCGTAGGCGCCGTAGACGTTGCCGTGGTCGGTCATCGCGATGGCCGGCATCCCGGCCTGCTCGCAGCCGGCGAACAGATCCTTCAGCCGGGCCGCGCCGTCCAGCATCGAGTACTCGGTGTGGACGTGCAGGTGCACGAAGCCGCCCTCGCTTCGCGCGGTCCGGCTCGCCGCCATGAAGCACCGCCTCCTTCAGGCATGCTGCCACGACCCGCTGACACTGCGCGGGCGGAACCTTGGGGTATCCACGACATCATCGCCGGCCGGCAACGTCCCGGCCTGGCCGGCGCGCCGGCCCGCCGCGCTGGCATCAGCTTTCGGCGGCCAAGATATCCAGGGCATGCGTCAAGTCAGCCGGGTAGGTGCTGGTGAATTCGACCCGGTGCCCGTCGACCGGGTGCGCGAAGCCCAGGCTGACCGCGTGCAGCCACTGCCTGGTCAGCCCCAGCCTGGCGGCCAGCGCGGGGTCTGCTCCGTACAGCCGGTCACCAGCGCACGGGTGCCTGACCGCGGCCATGTGCACGCGGATCTGGTGTGTCCTGCCGGTCTCCAGCCGCACGTCGAGCAGGCTGGCCGCACGGAACGCCTCGAGCGTGTCGTAGTGCGTGACCGACGGCCTGCCGCCCGTCACCACCGCAAACCTGCCGTCCCCGGCAGGATGCCGGCCGATCGGCGCGTCGATGGTGCCCCGCGACGGGTCCGGGTGGCCTTGCACTAGGGCGTGGTAGCGCTTGTCCACTTCGCGGTCGCGGAAGGCCTGCTTCAGTTCGCTGTAGGCGCGCTCGCTCTTGGCCACCACCATGACCCCCGTCGTGGCGGCGTCCAGCCGGTGCACGATGCCCTGGCGCTCGGCAGCCCCGCTGGTGGCCACGGTGTGACCGGCGGCCAGCAGCCCCTGCAGGACCGTCGGCCCGGTCCAGCCGGGAGTGGGATGGGCAGCCACCCCGGCCGGCTTGTCGACCACGATGATGTCGGCATCCTCGAATATCACGCTGAGGCCCGGGACCGGCTCACCGCGGACGGGCGCCTCGACCGGCGCGGGTGGCATGGTCACGTCGAGCCACTCCCCCGCTGGCACCCGATCGGACTTAACTGCCGGACGGCCGCCAACGAGGACTGACCCGTTCCCTATCAAATCCGCTGCCTGCGCGCGGGAGAAGCCGAACATCCTCGCCAGCGCGGCGTCAAGCCGTTCGCCGTCCAGCCCTTCAGGCACCGGTACCCGGCGGGCGGCCGACCCGGCAGCCGGCGGCACGGTCATCGCTCGCGCTGACCATCCAGCCGGATGCCGCGCGCCGACAGCAGCACCGCCAGGACGCCGCCGCAGACGATGGCGGAATCGGCCAGGTTGAACACCGGCCAGTGCGGCAACTGGATCCAGTCCACGACCCAGCCGCGGAACGGCCCTGGGCTGCGGAAGATGCGATCGGTCAGGTTGCCCGTCGCGCCGCCGAGTAGCAGGCCGAGCGTTACCGCCCAGGCGGCGCTCCTGATCCGCCGGGAGGTCCGCAGTATCAGCACGATCACGCCGATCGCGATGGCCGAGTACGCCACCGTTGCCGCCCAGCCGAAACTCGCGCCGAGACTGAAGGCGGCGCCCGGATTGCGGGTCAGTGTGAGCTGGAGGAAGCTGCCGAGCACCCTGACCGGCGGACGATGGGCCAGGGTCGCGACGACCGTGATCTTCGTCACGATGTCCGCGATGAGCACGAACAGCGCGACGCCTACCAGGATGCCGACACGGCGCCCAGGCTGCTGCTGCCCAGGCACGGACTGCTCGACGCCCTGATCTGGCTGCCCGGCCGCGGCCGGCCCGGTCAACTGCTCGACGCCCTGATCTGGCTGCCCGGCCGCCGGCCCAGTCAGCGGCGTTCCTCGCGCTGCTTGCATCTCACACACAGCGTAGCCCGTGGGAACGCCTGCAGCCGCGCCTTGCCGATGGCCTCGCCGCACGACTCACAGGTGCCGTAGGTCCCGGCATCGATCCTCGCGACGGCGCGCTCGTTCTGCGCCAGCAGTTCGCGCGCGTTGTGCGTCATCGCCAGCTCATGTTCGCGCTCGAAGGTCTTGGCGCCGGCGTCGGCCTGGTCGTCTCCCGCGTCGCCGATCGCGTCGCCAAGGCGGTCCGCTATATCCGATTCGGCCCTGTCGATCTCGGTGCGCAGCGCGGCGCCCTCGGCCTGCAGTTGCTCCCTGATCTTCGCGACCTCGGCTTCGGTCCACCGCCGCTCACCCGGCCGTACCGGCAGGGCGGCAGCGCCAGAATGCGCGGTCGCGGTCATCTCTCCGCCTCCTCAGGCCACTGTGCGTGGACGTTGAAAATGCAAACAGTCACCGGAGAATAAGTGGTGGCGGCCCAATCCGCAAACAGGCCCGCCTGGGCCGGCCGGTAAGCCGCCGTGCGCGCCAGAGCCCGGCAACCCGCCACCCAGGGCACGCCGCACCCGTTCAGTTATCCTGGTGCCCACCATGCCGCGCCCGTTCGCCGAGCTTCCAGCCAGCGTCAGCTTTCCCGCCCTCGAGCATGAGGTGCTGCAACGCTGGCAAACGGGCAAGATCTTCGAGCGGTCCCTCGATCAGACCGCCACGGGGCCGACCTGGACCTTCTACGAAGGTCCGCCTACAGCGAACGGCCTGCCGGGGGTCCATCACATCGAGGCCAGGGTCGTCAAAGACCTGTTCCTGCGGTTCAAGACCATGCAGGGTTATCACGTGCCGCGCCGGGCCGGCTGGGACTGCCACGGCCTGCCGGTCGAGGTCGCCGTCGAGAAAGAATTGGGCTTCACTTCAAAACGTGACATTGAGGTATATGGGATAGAAGCCTTTAATGCGCGCTGCCGCGAGTCGGTGCTGCGTCATGTGGATGCCTTCGCCGACCTCACCGAGCGGATGGGCTACTGGATCGACCTCTCCGCGGCCTACCGGACCATGGATTCCAGCTACATCGAGGCGGTCTGGTGGTCGCTGAAGGAGATCTTCAGCCGCGGGCTACTGGTCAGGGACCTGCGAATCAGCCCGTATTGCCCACGCTGCGGCACGCCGCTTTCCGACCACGAGATGGGGCAGCCCGACGTGTACCAGCGGGTCACCGACCCGTCGGTGATCGTCCGGTTCCGGCTGCGCACGCTGCCTTCCACCGCCCCGGCCCAGCTAGCCGGGGCGGACCTGCTGGTATGGACGACGACACCGTGGACGCTGGTCTCGAACACCGCGGTGGCCGTGCACCCCGACCAGACCTATGCGATTGCCCGCAAGTCGGGCGTCGGCGACCGGGTCGTGGTGGCCGACGCGCTATTCGCCCGCGTGCTCGGCGAGGGCTGGCACGTCACCGAGCGGTTCCGCGGAGCCGACCTGGCGGGCGCCACCTACCAGCCGCCGCTGCGCCTGATCGAGATACCGGACGCGCACCGCGTTGTCACGGCGGACTTCGTCACCACCGACGACGGCACGGGCCTGGTGCACCTGGCGCCCGCGTTCGGGCCTGACGACCTGACCGCCGGGCGGGAGCACGGCCTGCCGGTCGTCAACCCGGTGCTGCCGGACGGCCGGTTCGCCGACGGCATCCCGCTGGTTGGCGGCATGTTCTTCAAGGCAGCAGACGAGCTGCTGATCAGCGACCTGGCCGACCGCGGGGTGCTGTTCAGCAGCCACCTTCATGAGCACAGCTACCCGCACTGTTACCGCTGCGGCACTCTCCTGCTCTACTACGCGCTGCCGTCCTGGTTCATCCGGACCACGGTGATCAGGGATCAGCTGCTCGCGGAGAACGACAAGACCAACTGGCAGCCACCGTGGGTCAAGGACGGCCGCTATGGCGACTGGCTGCGTAACAACGTCGACTGGGCGCTGTCCAGGACTCGCTACTGGGGTACGCCGCTGCCGATCTGGCTGTGCCCGGCTGGTCACGCGACCTGTGTGGGCTCGCTGGCCGAATTGTCCGACCTGGCCGGGACGGATGTCACGGGAATCGACCCGCACCGGCCGTTCGTGGACGATGTCGTGATCGCCTGTCCGCAGTGCGACGCGACGGCCCGCCGGGTGCCCGAGGTGATCGACGTCTGGTACGACTCTGGGGCAATGCCGTTCGCACAGTTCGGTGCGCCGCTGCGGAACGAGGCCGAGTTCCGCGACAGCTTTCCCGCGCAGTTCATCTGCGAGGCGATCGACCAGACCCGCGGCTGGTTCTACTCGCTCATGGCGGTGAGCACGCTGGTGTTCGGCTCGTCGGCCTACGAGAACGTCGTCTGCCTGGGACTGATCGTCGACGAGCGCGGCCGGAAGATGAGCAAGCACCTCGGCAACATGAACGAGCCGATGTCGCTGCTTGAGTCGCAAGGCGCGGACGCCGTGCGTTGGTTTTTTGCTGCTTCCGGCTCGCCGTGGGCAGCCAGGCGAGTCGGACCGGGCGCGATTGAGGAGATCGTCCGCAAGGTGCTGCTCACCTACTGGAACACGGTGGCGTTCCTGGTCCTGTACGCCAACGCGGCGGCCGACTCCCCGGCTCGCGCATCCTCCGAGGACTTGGTGATACCGCCGCCGGCCAGCCGGCCAGTGCTCGACCGCTGGCTGCTCAGTCAGCTGGAGACGGTGGTCCGCGACGTGACCGTGGCCATGGAGACGTTCGATACGGCCGCGGCCGGCCGCCTGCTGGCCAGGTTTATCGACGACCTCTCCAACTGGTACGTGCGCAGGTCCCGGCGCAGGTTCTGGGACGGGCCAGGCACGCCGGAGGGAGCTGCCGCGTTCGCGACGCTGGAACAGGCGCTCGACGTCCTGACCCGGCTCATGGCGCCCATCACGCCGTTTGTCACCGACTACGTCTGGAACGTGCTGCGCGGGGCCGCGGCACCTGACTCCGTGCACCTGGCGGCCTGGCCTGTGGCCGACGAGTCGCTCATCGACGACGCGCTGGCCGCTCAGGTGGACCTTGCCCGCAGGCTGGTGGAACTAGGCAGGTCGGCCCGGGCGAGTGCAGCGGTCAAGATCCGTCAGCCGCTGGCCCGTGCGCTCGTCAGCGCGCCGGGCTTCGCAACGCTGCCGGCCGATCTGGCCAGCCAGGTCGCCGAGGAGCTGAACGTGGCCGTGCTCGAGCCGCTCGACGCAGCTGGCGGCGAGCTGGTGAGCTATACCGTCAAAGCCAACTTCCGCTCACTCGGCAAGCGCTTCGGGGCCAGCACACCGGCAGTCGCCGACGCCAT
>JASHTT010000094.1 GCA_030040415.1 Streptosporangiaceae bacterium
GCCGGCCGGCCGGTCAGCGTGACGCCAGCTGCACGCATCTCGTCCAGCGCCGCCCGTGTGCTGGCTTCGGCCACTCCGGCGGTGAGGTCCAGCAGCACCGTCGTGGGGAACCCCGACTTGGCGGCGTCCGCCGCTGTCGCGCGGACGCAGTAGTCGGTTGCGATGCCGACCACGTCGACCGAGTCGACGCCGCGGGCCCGCAGCCAGTCCAGCAGTGACTCACCTCGAGAGCTGACGCCCTCGAATCCGCTGTAGGCAGCCGCGTGCTGACCCTTGCGGAAGACATCTTCGACCCGGCTGGTGTCCAGGTCCTGATGGAAGTCTGCGCCCGCCGTGCCGGCCACGCAGTGCGGTGGCCAGCTCACCACGTAGTCGGGCCGCGCTGAGAAGTGCTCGCCAGGATCGACGTGATAATCCTGGGTTGCCACCACGTGCGCGTACCGCGCGCCGTCCGGGCTCGCCAGCAGGTCGCTGACCGCCCGCGCAACGGCGGCGCCGCCGGTCACGGCGAGCGAGCCGCCTTCGCAGAAGTCGTTTTGCACGTCCACTATCACGAGCGCCCGCATACGCCCGACCCTAGCCGACGTCGGCCGGCGTGCCTCCGGTGATCCGCACGAGTTCGGCGAACGAGGTGGGGAATACCGTGTGCGCGTGCCCGGCGGCCGCCCACACGACCTCGTATCCCTGCAGCGCGGTGTCGACGAGAGTCCGGATGGCCGCCGGATGCCCGACCGGTGCCACGCCGCCGATGCGCTGCCCGGTGCTCGCGAACACGAAGTCGGGGTCGGCCCGCTTCACCTTGTCGACGCCAAGCTCCGCCGCGACCTTGGCGACATCGACCCGGTGCGCGCCGCTGGTCAGGATCAGCAGCGCGGTCCCGTCGGCGCTGAACAGCAGGCTGTTGGCGATCGCCCCCACTGGACAGCCGAGCTGGGCAGCCGCCGTCGCCGCCGTCGGGGCAGGCTCTGGCAGCTCGCGGACCTGGCCAGGTACGCCGAGCTCGCGTAGCACGTCCGCGACGTGCTGGGCATTGCGGTGCATGCTCGGTGTCCCTAGTCGTAGTCGGGGTCGAACACTGTCGCGATTGCGGGGTAGCCGCGCGACAGCTGCCTGGCGTGCGCGGGCAGTTCCGCGATGGCAGCCCGGTGCCTGGCACGCGCGGCGTCCACCGGCTCGCGGCCGGTGATCTCGCCGTCGCGGACAAGCTGACGCAGCAGCGGCCTGCTGCCCCGGCCGCCCTTCGGCTCAGTATCGGTGATCAGCTCGCGTACCGCGGCACCGGCCTCGTCCAGGTTGCGCACCGCCCACTTGCGGCCGCCACGGGACGGCTTGCCCACCGAGCGCTTCGCGACCGGCTGTAGCTCGCCGGTGTCGTCGGCGCGCGCAACCAGCTTGTAGACAAGAGCCGCCGTCGGCGCGCCGGACCCGGTGACCAGCGCGGTGCCGACCCCGTAGCCGTCGACGGGATCCGCCGCAAGCGCCGCGATGGAGTACTCGTCGAGATCCCCGGTGAGCACGATCTTGGTGCCGTGAGCGCCGAGCGAGTCCAGTTGCGCGCGAGCCTCACGTGCCACGACGGGCAGGTCACCACTGTCGATCCGGATCGCGCCAAGCCCTGGCCCGGCCAGCTGGACGGCGGCCTTGACTGCTGTCGGCACGTCGTAGGTGTCGACGAGCAGCGTAGTGCCGGCGCCGAGCGTGTCGAGCTGGGCCTGGAATGCCTGTGACTCAGTGTCGTGCAGCAGGCTGAAGGCGTGCGCGCTCGTTCCCGTTGTTGGTATGCCGTACTGGTAACCCGCCCGCAGGTTGGACGTCGAGCCGAAGCCGGCGATGTAGGCGGCCCGGGCGGCAGCGACGGCGGACAGCTCGTGAGTGCGCCGCGAGCCCATCTCGATCAGCGGCCGGCCGGCGGCCGCTGTCACCATCCGTGATGCGGCCGAGGCTATGGCGCTGTCGTGATTGAAGATCGACAAGGCCAGCGTTTCCAGGATCACCGCCTCGGCGAACGTGCCTTCGACGACCAGGATCGGCGAACCGGGGAAGTAGCAGTCGCCCTCCGCGTATCCCCAGATGCTGCCGCCGAACCGGTAGCTGCCCAGGTAGTCCAGGGTCGCCGGGTCAGCGATCCCGCGGGCTCGCAGGAAGTCGAGCGCTGCGGCACCGAACCTGAATTCCTCCAGCGCGTCGAGCAGCCTGCCAGTGCCGGCCACGACGCCGTACCGGCGACCGACCGGGAGGTGCCTCGCGAACGTCTCGAACACGGTCCGCCGGTGCGCCGCGCCGCTGCGTATCGCGGCACGCAGCATCGTCAGCTCGTAGTGGTCGGTCAGCAGTCCGGTGCCCTGCTGCCCGCTCGCGTGATCAGAGTCCACCAGGGCAGCTTACGGAACGCCGGCGGCCCGGCTGCCACGCTGGCCGTGCCGGGTCAGAAGCTAGCGGTGCAGTTGCTGCCGCAGGGGTGCGGCAACACCGGCACCCCGCGCGCCTGCAACAGCCTGGCCACCTGAGCCGCGCAGGCGCACGCCCGCTCTGTGCAGTCGTGCATGTTGTAGCGCAGGGTCATGATCCCGATGCTCGCGTGCGCGTTGTCGCGGTGGCTGTCCGCCCACCGCTGCTCGGGCGGATGTGCGGCACGGCCGTCCAGTTCGACCGCGAGCTTCGCGGCCTTGTAGAAGTTGTCCAGATAACGAGTCTGGCCGTCCGTCACGATCTTGTATTGGCGCATCGCTGGGGGCAGTCCGTGGGCGCGTTCCACCCCGTGGACGTAGCGCCGCTCCAGCGGCGACATGACGCCTTCGGCGACATCGCTGAGTGCGTTCAGCAGTTCCTCGTGCCAGCGCAGCCTGAGCCGGGCATCCACCACAGCGAGCAGTTGTCCCGGCGTGGTGAGGCCGCGGCCCACCGACCGACAGACCCAGGTGAACGCCTGGTCAAAGCTGTCCGAAAGCTGCGTCAGGTCGATCACGGTGTGCTCGATGCGCGTCCTCGGCGGCGTCAGCGCTGGGTGGCGCGACCGGCAGGCTGTGTCCGATAGATGGATCACGGCACCGTGGATCGGCTTGGTGCGGCGCCGCGTGGGGACTGCGACGTGAATGAGGTCTCGCGGCTCGTCGGTGAGACCGAAGAGTTCCGCGGCTGTCCAATGGCTGAGTGTGGCAGCCGGACCACCACGCAGCACCGCGGCCCAGAGCTGGCCTTGCCGGTCCGGGGTACCGGTGAACGTCGCGTACACGCCCTGCTGCAGCTGCCGCCAGCGGCCCGAGCGCAGCTTGCTGTCGATCAGGGTGGCCGGCAAGCCGACCGCTAGTGCCTGTTTGCGGGAGACGACTCCTGCCTGCCTGTCGAGCACCGGCTGTAATGCGGTGAATATGGCTGTTGTCACGAAACCGAGACTGCCGCCACGGGCGGCCAGCCCGCCTATTGGCTTCGCCGCCTATGGATAACCCTCAATTCTCAAGCGCCACTTGTGGATAACCCTTAAGTCAGGGCTTTTTCAGTCGTATTTACTGAAAAAGCCCTAACCTATGAGCCGAGTGCTCGGACTCCCGCCATGTGTGGGTGGTTCATCCGATTTGCCGGGGTCGGCGGGCCTGTTCGACCGGAGCGCGAGTGGAACAGTAGTTTCGGGGGAGTGGGAAACTGAGCTTGCGGGGAGGTGACGGCGATGGGCGTCGCGCCAGTAGAAGTCGAGCAGCCGGTAACAGGCCAGGAGACGGCCCTGGACGCTCCGTGGGTCACCGTCGTCTGGAACGACCCGGTCAATCTCATGACCTACGTGACCTACGTATTCCAGAAGGTGTTCGGCTATCCGAAGCCGAAGGCGGAGAAGCTGATGCTGGACGTCCACCACAAGGGCAAGGCCGTGGTTTCCTCCGGCACTCGTGAGGCCATGGAACGGGACGCCGAGACGCTGCACGGCTATGGCCTATGGGCGACGGTGAGCCACGACGGGTGAGCGGCGACACGAACCCGCCTGACCAGGAAGGCTACGAGATGGCCGCGTCGTTCCGTGCCGTGCCCGGTGGCGCCGCTTGCGTCTTCGAGCCAGCCCAGGCTGGCGTCATCCGCAGCCTGGTGAGCCAGATCGTCGAGCTCGTCAGCACCGAGCCTGGCGACCTGGACGAGGCGCAGGCGGGTGAGCCGGACGACCTGGAGGCGGAGCTCGGGCTCAGCGGGAACGCCGAGCCGCCAGACGACCCGGTCCTCGCCAGGCTGTTCCCGGACGGGTACACAGACGATCCGGAGGCCTCGGCGGAGTTCCGCCGGTACACCGAGCAAAGCCTCCGGTCTGCGAAGCTGGCCTCGGCGCGGGCCGTCCTGGCCTCGCTGCCGCCGGGCGGCGGCGAGGTGCGGCTCACCGAGCCGGAGTGCGAGCAGTGGCTGCGCGCCCTGAACGACATTCGGCTGGCCGTCAGCGTCCGGCTCGGCATCACGGATGAGAATGACGACCTGACCGACGACCTCGCGCTCGACGACCCTCGGTCCGCCTATGTCTGGGTCTATCAGTGGCTTGCCTACCTGCAGGACAGCCTCATCGAGGCGCTGACCTGACCGAGGCGCTGAACCTGACCGAGGCGCTGACCTGGCCGCCGATATCATCCCGGCATGCTGACGATCAGCGCCGAGCTGAAGGCCCGCATCGTGGCGCACGCCCGTGCCGACCACCCCGACGAGGCGTGCGGGGTGATCGCCGGACCCGCTGGCAGCGATCGCCCGGTGCGGTTCATCCCGATGCTCAACGCCGAGCGGTCGCCGACCTTCTACCGGTTCGACTCGCTGGAGCAGCTGCGGGTGTGGCGGGAGATGGACGACAGGGACGAGGAGCCGGTCGTGATCTACCACTCGCATACGGCCACGGACGCCTACCCTTCGCGCACGGACGTCTCCTACGCGAGTGAGCCCGGCGCCCACTACGTGCTGGTCTCGACCAGGGACCCGGCCCTGGACGAGTTCAGGTCGTTCCGTATCGTGGACGGCGCGGTGACCGAGGAAGAGGTCTGCGTCGTCCCGGAATGACAGTCGCTCCGGAATGACGGGGGTGGGCGGGCGGTTGCTACGGCTGGAGGCGAGCACCGGCCGCCCGGAGTCACTGGAGCAGAGGCCACATGTCAATCGAGGTCCGCATCCCGACGATCCTGCGCAATTACACGGGCGGGCAGAAGTCGGTCGAGGGCGCCGGCAGCACGCTCGACGAGGTCATCTCCGACCTCGACGGACGCTACGACGGGCTGCGGGGCAGGCTGGTCGACGAGTCCGGGCTGCGCAGGTTCGTCAACGTGTACCTGAACGACGAGGATGTCCGCTTCATCGGCGGGCTCGACGCGCCGGTCAGCGACGGCGACACGGTCACGGTTCTCCCGGCCGTCGCCGGCGGTTCACGCTGATCGCATCGACGGGGGCAGGCCATGCGCTACGAGTCCCTGCTCGACTCCATGGGCGGGACGCCGCTGGTCGGCCTGCCACACCTGTCGCCTGGCCCGCAGGTGCGGCTGTGGGCAAAGCTGGAGGACCGCAACCCGACCGGCTCGGTGAAGGACAGGGCCGCGCTGTACATGGTGGCGGCCGCGGAGAAGGACGGCCGGCTGGGCCCCGGCTCGACAATCCTGGAGCCGACCTCCGGCAACACGGGCATCAGCCTGGCGATGGTGGCCAGGCTGCGCGGCTACAAGCTGATCTGCGTGCTGCCGGAGAACACGTCGCTCGAGCGCAGGCAGCTGCTCGAGGCCTACGGCGCGCAGATCATCGGCTCGCCCGCGGCCGGAGGCTCCAACGAAGCAGTCCGGGTGGCGCGGCAGCTCGCCGCCGAGCATCCCGACTGGGTGATGCTCTACCAGTACGGGAACGAGGCCAACGCGCGGGCTCACTACGAAACCACTGGGCCCGAGGTACTCGCAGACCTGCCGGAGGTCACTCACTTCGTTGCCGGGCTGGGCACGTCGGGCACGCTCATGGGGGCCGGCAGGTACTTGCGCGAGCACGTGCCCGGAGTGCAGATCGTGGCTGCGGAGCCCCGGTACGGCGAGCTCGTCTACGGGCTGCGGAACCTGTCCGAGGGCTTTGTCCCCGAGCTGTACGACGAGTCGGTGCTGACCTCGCGGTTCTCCGTCTCGTCGGCGGACGCGCTGCGCAGGACCAGGGAACTGCTCGACGTCGAGGGGATGTTCGCCGGGATCTCGGCCGGCTGCGTGTTGCACGCGGCGCTCGGCCTGGCCGCGAAGGCGGAGGCTGCTGGCCAGCGAGCGGACATCGCGCTGATCATCGCGGACGCCGGATGGAAGTACCTGTCCACGGGAGCCTACGGTGGCACGCTGGCCGAGGCGGAGGAGCGGCTCGAGGGCCAGCTCTGGGCGTGAGATATCCGGCACGGGACCGGCCAGGGCCGGGCGGGAAGGCGACGGCGCGCCGATGACGAACTTCGACGAGGCCACAGCGGTCAGGCACCGCGGCGACGGGCATTACGAGGCGGCCGCGGATCCGCGGTTCGCGATAGTGCTGCCCGGCGGAACCGTCCCGCCGGCGGTCAACGGGGGAGCCCTGCTCGCGACGCTGCTGCGCGCCGTCATCCACTCATCACCGCACCCGCATCCCGTCGCGACGAGCGCCCATTTTCTGCGGGTACCGCAGCTTGCACCGGTCGAGGTCCAGGTGACGTGGCTCAAACGCGGCAAGACAGCCGCGACCGCGCGGGCTTCCCTCGTCCAGGGTGACGAGATCGTCGTGGACGCCACGGTGACCACTGGCACCGTGCCCGGACGCGCCGATGAGGATGCGGCCGACCGGACGCTGACCTGGACGGGGCCGCCGCCGTCCTGCCCTGCCATCGGGGACTGTGTCGACCTCGGCAACTGGCGCGGGACGTTTGGCGCGGACGGCGCCGCCGGATACGCAGCCCACGTCGAGGTGCTGCTCGACCCGGCGACGACGGGCTGGCGCAGGGGCGAGCCATCTGGGCTGCCCGAGATGCAGGGTTATTTCCGGTTGCGAGAGGACCGCGATCCAGACGCCTACCTGCTGGCACTGGCGGTCGACAGCCTGCCGCCAACGGTGTTCGGGCTGGGCGCCACCGGCTGGGCGCCCACCGTCGAACTGACCTGGCACATGCGCGCCGTGCCGGAGCCGGGGCCGCTGCAGGTGGCGGCGCGCTGCCGGCACGTGAGCGGTGGCTGGTTCGACGAGGAAACCGAGGTGTGGGACAGCGCCGGACGGCTTGTCGCGCAGAGCAGGCAGCTGGCCAGGGTCGGGCGCGGCCCGCTGCGCACCACCGGGGCTCAGCAGGCCGCCGGGGCCGTCAGGGAACGCTCTTGATCTTCCAGACGAAGATCGATGCGAGCGCGGCGACGATGGCCGTGCCGGCGAACAGCGTCGGGTAACCGCCGAACGTGACCAGCGGCCCGGCAATCCCCGCGCCGATCGCCGCCGGGCCGACGATGGCAATGTTGATGATGCCCAGGTCCTTGGCCCGATCGGAGGCTGCGGGCAGCACCTGAGTGATCAGCGCCTGGTCCACGGCGAGATATGCGCCGAAGCCCACCCCGAAGAGCACCGCGGCTAGCAGCGAGGCGTCCCAGGTCTCGACGAACGTGAGCAGCAGCGCGGCCAGCCCCATCAGCGCGCCGGACACGGTGACGATCATCTTCCGCTTGCCCCGGCGGTCGGAGATCACGCCGCCGATCACGGCGGTGATCACGACGCAGACCGTGTAGATAAGGATCAGGATGAGCAGGCCGTCCGAGGCGGTCTGACCGGGGAAGAGCCTGGCGTAGTGCACCTTGTCCCGCAGGAAGTAGAGCAGGTACAGCGTGCCCATGGCGATCGAGAGCGAGGCGAGGAACCTGGTCAGCCACGCCCAGGCGAAGTCCGGGTACTCCCGCGGGCTGATCCAGTAGGCCTGGGCCAGCCTTCGCCAGGAGAACGGCTGGCGGTGCTCCGGCTCGAGCGGGTGGTCGGGCGTGCCGAACACGAACGGCAGGGCCAGCACGAGCAACAGCACCGCCATGACGTAATACCCGGGCACGACGTGGCTGTTCAGCAGCAGCACGACGATGACCGTGCCGGCCACCAGGCCGAGCGCCTGCGGCATGCCGACCCAGCCGGCGACGGTGGCCCGCTGCCGGACCGGCACGTGGTCGGGGGTGGCCGCGCTCAGGCTGGCGTACTCGCCGTTCTGAAAGGCACTGAACAGCACCCAGAACACCGCGACGCCGGCCACCGTGGTCTGGTGCGCGAGCAGCAGCATGCTGACGGCTCCCAGCAAGGCCATCGACAGGGTCCACCGGTGCCGCCTGCCGCGCAGCGGGCCGAAGCCGTAGGCGTGCGTCGTCCGGTCGGAAAGCGCCCCCGCGAGGGGGGTAGCCACTACCGACGCGACGGCGCCGACGGCCGAGACGATGGCCAGTGCCGCGATCTTGTGCCTGGGATCGATGGCCTGCAACTGGAGGGGCAAGACCACCTGGATGGGCGTCAGCGATGCCATCCACATGCCGAGGCTGGCGAGGCTCAGGCCGGTGATCCAGCCCGCCCGGACATGCACCGTCGGCTCGGCGAGCGCAAGCGGGACTGCCCGCTTCGTGTCGGTCGACTGCTCGGTCATCGGCCCTCCGCCTTGATCTCCCCGGGATCACCCTCTCCCGGAGATCATGCCGCTTTGCGGATGATAGTGGCAGTGGCGACGTTGCCGTGCCGGTTCGCCCGGCGCCCGGCTCGCGGCCGCGCCCCCGCTACGCTGAGCAACTGTGCTGACCACCATCGTTGGCTCGTCCGGGAGCTTCCCCGGGCCGGGCGGCCCCGCGTCCTGCTACCTGATCGAGGCCGAGGGTTTCCGGCTCGTCCTTGACCTGGGGAACGGGTCGCTCGGCGCGCTGCAGCGGTTCGCGCCACTGGACGGGATCGACGCTGTCTGCCTGAGCCATCTGCACACCGACCACTGCATCGACATGTGCAGCTACTTCGTGGTGCAGCGATACCACCCGGATGGACCGCGGCCGAAGATCCCCGTCTACGGCCCGGCCGGCACGGCGCAGCGGCTTGCCAGCGCCCTGGTGCCGAACTCGAGCGTCGATGTGACCAGCGCCTTTGATTTCTGCACGCTGGCCGCGGGAACCTTCGAGCTTGGCCCGCTGCGGGTGACGACCGCGCACATGAATCACCCGGTGGAGACGTTCGGCTTCCGCGTCGAGCACGACGGGCAGGTGCTTGCCTACTCGGCCGACACCGGTCCGTGCGATGAGCTGGTCAAGCTGGCTTCCGGTGCGGATGTGCTGCTGTGCGAGGCGTCGTTCCTTGACGGGCCGGGCCATCCCGCGGCCCTGCACCTGACCGCGCGCGAGGCGGGCCAGCACGCGGCCAGGGCCGGCGTGGGCGAGCTTGTGCTCACTCACCTGGTGCCGTGGAACGACGAGGCGGCGACGCTGGAGCAGGCGGCTGAGGCATTCGGCGGGCCGCTCGCGCTGGCCAGCCCGGGCATCCGGCTGCCTGCCTAGACTGGGCTGCCATGCGGGTACTAGTCACCGGTGGCGCCGGCTTCATCGGATCACATCTGACCGACGCGCTGGTGGCCAGGGGCGATGAGGTCGCCGTCGTGGACGACCTGTCTTCGGGTCGGCCAGGCCGGCTGCCGGAACCGGTGCCGCTGCACAAGCTCAGCGTGACCGAGTTTGACCAGCTCAGCCCGGTCGTCGCGGAGTTCGGGCCCGAGCTGATCTGCCATCTGGCCGCCCAGATCAACGTCACCGTGTCGGTGCAGCGCCCGGCCTACGACGCGCTGGCGAACATCGTCGGGACGGTCAACGTGCTGGAGGCGGCGAGGGCGGTCGGCGCACGTGTGCTGTACTGCTCGACCGGAGGCGCGCTGTACGGGCGCGATGCGCCGATTCCGTCACTCGAGGACGTGCTGCCGCTGCCGGAGTCGCCCAACGGCGTCGCCAAGCACTCGGCCGAGCAGTACGTGAGCCTTTACAACCGGCTGCACGGAACCGGCCACGCGATACTGCGGCTGTCCAACATCTACGGTCCGCGGCAGGACCCGGCGGGCCTGGCCGGCGTGGTGACGATCTTCTGCGCTCAGCTCGTGGCGGGGCAGCGGCCGACCGTCTACGGCGACGGCCTGCAGACCCGTGACTACCTCTACGTTGGCGACGCCGTTGCCGCTTTCCTCGCGGCGGCGGACGCGGCGCGCCCAGGGACGTGGAACGTCGGGACTGGCGTCGAGGTCAGCGTTCTTGACCTGGCGAAGGTGATCAGCCACGTGGCGGGACTGCCGCTCGATCCGGTGTTCGCCCCGGCGAGGCCGGGGGAGCTTGAGCGCGGCGCGCTGGCTTGCGAGCGGGCGCTGCGCGACCTGGGCTGGGCAGCGAGTACGCCGCTGGCGGCTGGCGTAACGGCTGTATACAGGTGGATCGAGGCCGGGGCGCCAGAACGGGCCGGCTGGTAACGCTAGGCTGACGGCCATGTCCCGACACGACGGGCGGCGCCCGGATCAGCTGCGCGAGGTGAGGATAACCAGGGGCTGGCTGGATCACGCCGAGGGCTCGGTGCTCGTCGAGTTCGGCAAGACCCGGGTGCTGTGCGCCGCCAGCGTGGCCGAGGAGCTGCCGCGATGGCGCCGCGGCAGCGGGCAGGGCTGGGTGACCGCCGAGTACGCGATGCTGCCGCGGGCGACGAACACCCGAAGCGACCGCGAGTCGGTCAAGGGGAAGCTCGGCGGCCGTACCCAGGAGATCTCCCGCCTGGTCGGCAGGTCGCTGCGGGCCTGTGTCGACCCGAAGGCGCTGGGCGAGAACTCGATCATCATCGACTGCGACGTGCTTCAGGCAGACGGCGGGACGCGCACGGCGGCCATTACCGGCGGTTACGTGGCGCTGGCCGACGCCGTGAGCTGGCTCAAGGAGCGTAAGCGGTGCAAGGGCGAGCCGCTGGTCACGTCGGTGGCCGCCGTGAGCGTCGGGATCGTCGACGGCGAACCGCTGCTCGACCTCTGCTACGGCGAGGACGTCGTGGCCGAGACGGACATGAACGTCGTGTGCACCGGCGAAGGCAGCTTCGTGGAAGTCCAGGGCACGGCGGAACGCGAGCCGTTCGGCCGCGAGCTGCTGGACGAGCTGCTGAACCTGGCGGTGACCGGCTGCGCGGAGCTGACGAAGCTGCAGCAAGCGGCCCTGCACGCATGACGGCAGCCGGTCAGGACCCGCCGCGCGTCGTACTGGCTACAGGCAACCGGGCCAAGCTGGCCGAGCTGACCAGAATCCTGCAAGACCGCCAGGTGGCCGTCGAACTTGCCGTGCTCAGCGACTTCCCGGGCATGCCCGAGGTGCACGAGACGGGCGCCACCTTCGCCGAGAACGCCCTGCTCAAGGCGCGGGCCGCGGCCAGGTTTAGCGGCCTGCCCGGACTCGCTGACGATTCCGGCTTGTGCGTCGATGCGCTGAACGGCATGCCGGGCGTGCTGTCGGCGCGCTGGAGCGGCGGGCACGGTGACGATCAGGCAAACCTGAGCCTGCTGCTCGGCCAGCTCGCGGACGTGCCGGATGACCGCCGCGGGGCGCACTTCGCGTGCGCCGCCGCTCTCGTGCTGCCCGACGGCAGGGAGCACGTGGCGCAGGCCGATGTGGCGGGCACGCTGGTGCGCGAGCCGCGCGGGCACGGCGGTTTCGGCTACGACCCGGTCTTCGTGCCTGCAGCTGCCGAGCTGGCCGCGGCTGGTCTGGTGGACCGAGGCCTGACCACAGCCGAGCTGGACCCGGCCGACAAGGACAAGATCAGCCATCGCGGTAAGGCGCTGCGCGCTCTTGTGCCGGTGCTGGCCGACTGGCTCGGCTAGGCAATCCGGCCTCGCAGCGGCCCTCGACTCATAGGATTCTGCATATGGGAGAGCGACTTGGAGTCGGCGTGATGGCGCCGGACTTCAGCTTGCCGGACGCGGACGGCTCGCCGGTGAGCCTGTCCGCACTGCGCGGCAAGCGGGTGATCATCTACTTTTACCCGGCAGCCATGACGCCCGGCTGCACGAAGGAAGCGTGCGACTTCCGCGACAGCCTGTCGAGCCTGGCCGGGGCGGGGTTTGCCGTTCTCGGTATCTCCCCGGACAGCCCGGCCAAGCTAGCCAAGTTCCGGGACCGGGACAACCTCAACTTCCCGCTGCTGAGCGACGCCGGCCACACCGTGCTGGAAGCCTACGGCGCCTACGGCGAGAAGACGATGTACGGGAAGAAGACCGTCGGCGTGATCCGTTCGACGTTCGTGGTCGGTCCCGATGGGAAGATCGAGCAGGCGCATTACGGCGTGAAGGCGACCGGGCACGTCGCCAGGCTGCGCACCGAACTCGGGGTGTAACAGGCGCCAGGGGCCGTAGCCCAACGGCAGAGGCACAAGTTTTAGGTACTTGACAGTGTGGGTTCGAATCCCACCGGCCCCACTAACACCACCGGCCCCACCACTGGCGACGCCGACGAGGGCACGGCGTTGCGGGAGGCTGCGCTGGCCACCGGCTACGTCAACGCCGAGCAGTTCGACCGCGTCGTCAACCCGGCCGCCAAGGTCGGCCGGGTCGGCGGCTAACCGCGCTCACACGGCGTCCTGCTATGCGCCGACCCCTGGTACCTGGGCACCTGACGGCAGACCCGCGGCGAGGTAAGCCTCGTAGCAGGGGCGCCAGGGTTTAGCCGTCGAGCTGTGCGGGCCCTGCGTCGGCTGGCCGGC
>JASHTT010000012.1 GCA_030040415.1 Streptosporangiaceae bacterium
GCGCCCGGCGCGGCGGACGGGCTGGTGCCCGCAGCGGACAGTGAAAACCCCGCGCCGAGGCCGACAGCGAGCGCCGCCGCGGTCAGCGCCGTGGCCCGCCATGTTCTGCGCGGCAGCGACCGCCTCAGCCTGCGCAGGCCCGATGCCGGGCCGGACAGCACGCCGCCGGGGACCATCGCCGCCGGCAGCCGGGCCAGCAGCGCCGGAATCGGCGCCAGGCGCGCCAGTTCCTCGCGGCACGCCGGGCAGCCAGGAATATGGTCCGTCAACAGCAACTGTTCCCTGGCGTCTGCCCCGCCGAGCACGTAGGCGCTGAGCGACATCGTTATTGGACAGTTCATGGCCCCGTCATTCCTTGTTCGCTGAGCGATTTGCGAAGTGCCCTCAGGCCGTAGAAGCAGCGCGACCGCACTGTCCCTTCTGGAATGGCCAGCATCTGCGCCACCTCCGCAATCGAGCGCCGCTGGTAGAACAGCGCGACGATGACCAACCGGTGCTCTGAGCTGAGCTTGTCCAGGGCGGCCGCGATCATCCAGGCGTCGAACACCTGGTCCAGCCCGTCGTCAGTCACCGGCAGGGCTCTTTCGTCAAGGACTGTCTCCGCGGGCCTGGCGCGTCGCCGGCGGTAGTGGGCTGAGATGGCGATATTGCGGGCAACAGCGTGCAGCCAGGATCCTTCGCCGTCGGGAGACAGGCGCGGCGCGTGCTGCCAGGCGCGCAGCATCGTCTCCTGGACCACGTCCTCGGCGGCGTGGACGTCGCCGTTAACGAGCGGCAGCACGTACCCGACAAGTGGACGGCGATACCGCGCCATCCGGGACTTAGCGCGCTCATTACATTCCGCAGGCGTCACGACAGGTGATACGCGGGCGAGCCCTGCGTTGTTCATGCCTGGGCAGCGCTGAGCAAGCAACGCCACCCGGTGTATCCGGCGGGGAGAGCTCCGTCGCCGAGCCGGACGCCAGTCGCGTTCGTGGGACAGGGACGCGGCAAACCACCGAGCGGGGCGCCACCACCAGCTCGCCCTGTGCGTCGGCTGCCCATGAGGGCCGATGTAGGCGGCGCGCATAACCCGGTGCCGGAAGAACCCGTCAAGTGCCTGGTGTGCATCAAGGCACAGGACCTAGACGAGGGCCCCTCCGGGATGGCTCGCCTTTGGTGGGGAGCTCAGACAGATCGGCTCCGGCTGGTTTGCGCGGCCCGAAGGATGGCGATCAGGCGCGTCGCGTCGGGTGCCTCATGGCAGCGAAGACGACAGGATTGACCGCGGTGCCCCGGTCTCTAGGCACGGTGGCGGCGCCGACGTCAAGGCCGCGAGACTGGCGCAGGGCCAAGGCCGTATACCTCCGGGATGACGAGCTGCCCGAGCAGGTCCAGGGCGGCGAGAGCCTCGGGGAGGCGGTCTTGGGCTTCCGCGCCGATGGCCTTGGCGATCGTCTCGTCGACCGGCACCGCGGAGTGCTGCGTTCCCCCCTTGCGCACCACGGCTTCGACCGGGCGGACAAGGGTGCGGCGCCGGTCGGCGGGATCGGGCTCGGTCACCACCGCCCCAAAATCCCGAAGCTTGGCCACCGCCAGGGAGACGAGGCTTTGCGGAAAACCAGTCCGTTCGGTGATGTCGCCTACCGAGCTGCCAGGGTGGTAGCCGATGTCGGCCATGACGAGCCGGACGCTCGTAGGCACCTCGCCCGCGCCCTGGACACGCGTGGATGGCGGTATGGCTTCTTCGCCGAGCTTCATCAGCTTGCGGCCGAGGAGGAACAGCTCGGAGGCATACACATCAGTCATGATACATCATCTCTGATCTTCGTTTCCGGGACGAGCGTCCCGGAGCGGGGCAGTCATGAGCCGGCTTCCTGGCCATCGGCCGGCTGCGCCGCCGGCAGGTGCTTCCGGCGCCAGATCACGGCGCCCAGGCCAAGGGCGATGAACGACCACCCCACCGGCCCGTGCACGGCCACGAAGGTCCGGGTGGGCAGCGTGGCAGCCAGCACGATGATCACCGCCGACTCGGCCGCCAGCACGACTCCCCAGATCCCGGTTACCCAGTTCGCGACCGCGCGCCGGGTCATGCCCGGCCACGAAACGCGCTTCGGTATCAGGAGCAGGAACAGCGGGCGCCGGATGGCCATCGAAGCCAGGCACACCACGCCGACCGCGCCGGCCAGCACCGCATCGTGGATTTTGAACGCGAACGCGCTGCCGGTTACCTCGAACATCAAGGCGCCGATGGCGAAGCCCACGACCGACAACACCCCGACCGGATCCCAGCGGCGGCGCACCGCGAGCTTGCCCACGGTCCAGGCCGCCGGGATTCCCGCGGCTATCAGCAAGGCGCTGACCTGGCTGTGCACCAGGTGCTCGACCTGCACGAAGAAGACCAGCGGCAACACAGTGCTCAGCAGCACGCTGGCGCCGAAGCCGACCAGCGCCCTGGCGCCAAAGCGGTGCCGGACGGCGGCCCAAATGGCCCGGGCCGACAGGTCGTCCCGGTCAGGCATGGCTGTATTCCTCTGCGGGCTTCGCTGAGTCATCATGACCAAATCGTATCAAGAATGATGCATCAAAGTCAATGCATCAAGATTGATAGCTCTCGAGCAGGCGGGGTCTTCACCAATCGCGCGCCTGGCGGCAGCGGCGAGCATCCGCGGCTTTGACCGGCCGGATGGGGCAGATCCCGTCCGCTCCGGCCGTAACTCTCAGCACGTCGTGGCGGTCAGCCGGACGGCGTCCAACAGCCGGGCGGCCTGGGCGCGCTGCCGACAGAGAGCGCCGACAGATCGCCCGGGCGATCTCGTGGCCTGCTACTTAGCCGGGGACGCCCGCTGCCTGGCCCGGGCCGCTCAGCTGGCCTGTTTGCAGGTCGCCCACCGGAGCGGGCCAGTGGACAGTTCCTGAGGGGGAGCATCGCGGCACCCCAGCAGGATGTATCTCCTGAACTGCTACCCCAGCGGGTCAGCGGTCCAGTTAGCCGGGTTAAGGCCAAGCAGCTGCAGCCTCGTGTACACGCCGAACGCGCCGCCGAGCTGGTAACTGCCCGGCAGCGGCGCCGCGCCGGCCTCCTCCGGGGCCATGTCGAGGTAGATGTTCACGTCGAGCCCGTCGATCGGC
>JASHTT010000095.1 GCA_030040415.1 Streptosporangiaceae bacterium
CGGCCGCCGGTGAGGGCGTCCGGGGTCAGCTTGTCGATGACCGCCAGCGAGAGCATCATGCCGGCGCTGGGCCCGCCGATGTTGGGGATGTCTATGTTGATCTTGAACGGGAACACGAAAGCTGGCGAGGCCAGGCTGACGCCTATCAGCGGCTCGCCGTCCACGTCCTTGGTGTCGAGCGTGATCGACTTCGTGACGCCCTTGTCGTCCAAGGTCAGCGTCACCGGCGCTCCGGGCTTGCGCGCCCTGATCATGGTGACGGCGTCGTGGTGGCAACTGAGCGGCGTCCCGTCGACGGCAGTGATGAACTCGCCAGGCTGCAGCACGCCGTAAGCGGGGGTGCCCTTCTCGGTCGCAAGGATCTCGTCGCTCGTTTTGTAGGCGATGTTCAGGTAGCACAGCGCGGCAGCGGCCGCGTCCTGCTGCGAGCCCACCATCTCCTGCGTGTCCTGCTGCACGACCTGCTGCTGGGACTGGCCCGGGCTGAAGATCTCGCTTTCCGGAACCACCGCGTCGTGCGGCGTCAGCCAGGCGCTTAGCGCGCTGAAGATGTTGAACCCTGTGCCCGGGCCGCCGGTATAGGAGATCGTCACCATGTTGAGGTGGCCGGTCGTCGGGTAGGTGCGGTGGCCGCTGATCTCGACGAGCGGCCTGCCGTACGGGCTGCCGAGGGTGTTCAGCGTCGGGCCGGGACTCAACGCGACGTACGGCACCGACGTGATACCGGCCACGAGAAGCCCGGCGAGCACGCAGCAGCCGGCGATGATCAGCGTCACCAGCTGGTGCGATCTTGGCGGGAGGCGGTCGCGCATGGCGGGAAGCCTACGCACTGTTCACCCATTCGCTGTCCCCGGAAGTGAAGGACTGGTGCTTCCAGATGGGCACGCTCGCCTTGACTTCCTCGATCAGCTCTCGGCACGCAGCGAAGGCCTCGTCCCGGTGCGCGGCGGACACTGCGGCAACGACCGCCAGGTCGCCGATCTCCAGGTCGCCCGTCCTGTGCGCGATCGCGAGGCCGAGAATCTGGTGACTGGTAGCGACCTTCTCGGCGATCCTGGCCATCTCATCCTGCGCCGACGGGTGCGCGCTGTAGGACAGTGCCGCGACAGGCTGACCGTGATCATGATCCCGGACGGTGCCGACAAAGATCGCGACCGCCCCGGCCGCCGGTTCCGCAACTGCCGCCCGCACCTCATCGACCGATAGCGGCTCGGCGCGGATGTCGGTCATCCTGATGACGCTCACGATGCCAAGTTACAGCCAGGGAGCCACATCGTGACGAATCGCTCCCGTCCGTGGGAGGTTCGGTCTTCGCTGCATCGTGATCATCGTGATCGGAGTCCGCCCGCCCCGCCTCAGCCAGCCGGCCCGCTGGTGGGCCTGGGCGGCCGGGTGATGCGGCGCGGCATTACGGCTCGGCCGTTACCCTGGCCACGATGCTCAGCTCGGGCTCCGCCGCCTGCGGCGCACCTGGCGGACGATTTCCGCGGTGCCGATGACGGCGACCGTTGCCCCAGCCGCCGTGATCGCCGCGTCCTTGCGGCCCAGCCTGCGACCGGCCACCGCGTGGCGCCCGGCCCGCTGCCCCAGCAGCACCTCTAGCACCTCGGCGTTGCCGTACTGCGGGCGCCATCCGGCGTTCTTGAGCGTCGCGCAGTCGACTACCCATGGGTAGACCACGTAGCGCAGGTCGGTGACCGGAGCCGGCGTTATGCCAGCCCGATGCAGCCGCTGCGCGGTGGCGAACGTCAGCCGCGGCGGCAGCTCGATCCGCCGCATCCCGGCCTGCTCCTCTACCTCCTCCTGCTCGAGCCAGCCGTCACAGCCGACGGCGAAAGCCCCGGTGACCCGCCCCGCTGCAGCCAGTTCGAGTGCGGATACGAGATCGTCGACGTGGCAGAACTGCCAGCGAGCCGCGCAGCCCTTGACCGCGAGCAGTCGAGGCGCCTCGAAATGCCTGGTGACGAGCGTGTCGATGTCCTCGCCGACGAGCGCGGCCGGGCGAACGACGGTCACGTCCAAGCCGAGATGCGCGCGCGGTGACCGCAGCGCAAGGTGCTCGATCTCCAGCAGGTCCCCCACCACGCTGTCGTCGGAGTCAGCGCTCAGCGGGAATTCCTCGGGGAGCGGAACCGGGTTGTCCGGGCTTGCCCCGTAGACCATGGCACTCGTCACAAGGACAACACGGCCAACCCCGCCGGCGGCCGCGGCAGTCAGCACAGTCTGCGCGCCCCGCACGTTGAATGCCCGCCTGGACCTGGCATCGGTGTCCGGCGAGAAGTCCACGTCGGTATGCACCACGACGTCGACTCCGGCCAGCCGGCCGGCCAGCGCCGGGTCCCGGACGTCGACGATTCGCCACGTCACGCCGGACACATCGCCGCGGTGATCATCGATCGCGACCACCCGGCTGACGTCCGCCGAGGCCGCGAGCCTGCTCGTGAGCGCGTAGCCGACGCCGCGGGCCGCGCCGGTGACGGCGACGACCGGTCCGGCGGCCTCAGCCGCCTGCAGCGTGCGGTCCTGCTCGGCCGGCTGGGTGAGCTCGCCGTGATCCGCGGCTGACTGGCTCGCCGGCTGGCCCGCCGTGCTCATCGCTGACGGGCTGCCGGGGCTGCGCTCACGGCGAACCAGAGCTACTCGGTTGCTCACCGCGGGCTGCTCCTGGGATAACTTGGCCGGTGTGGACGCTTCCATCCTGCCCGAGAGGCGGGACTGATGACTGAGCCTCCCTTCGGCTTCGGCCCGCCCGGCAGGTCTGGCGACGATCCTGAGCCGCCCGGCGGGACCGGTTCAGGCGGTGGCGCCGGCGGCAGCGGCCCGGGCCGTGGCGGCGCCGGGGCTAGCG
>JASHTT010000096.1 GCA_030040415.1 Streptosporangiaceae bacterium
CCGCAGATCGCGTAGCCGGTGCTGCTCTTGGCGGCGGTGGTGGTTGGCGCGAAGCCGCCCTGGAACCAGCCCCAGGTGATCTTGCTGTCGTTCAGCAGGTTGCCGATGTTCTCGCCGGTCATCACGCCGGTCGGGCCAGTGGTGGTGTGGCTGGTGTCCGAGCAGTCGTCGTAGAACGGATCGAGGTCGCCGAATATCGTGCCGATTCCGTTGGAGCCGACCGACCCGACGTGGCTCGGGTCGCTGGTTTTGGCGCCGGTAGTCGGGTTCGCCGCGTATCCGCCTCCGTCGTTGCCCGAAATCAGGTTCAGCGCGCCGGGAGTAGACGGGCCGAAGTCCGGATCGAAGTCGTTGTCGCTCATCGCGTAGTTCTGCGCGTAGTTCCACAGCGCGGTGACGGTGTTGCCGTCGAAGTAGTCCATCACGATCCCGGGTGGGCAGTACTCCGGAGTGCAGCCGTTAGTTGGCGTGGACGACTCGGTGTCCTGGACGAACATGTCCATCTTGCCGCCGTCGAATGCCTCCTGCTCGGGCTTGTAGTTGTGGTCCTGGTCAGAGGTCAGGGCCTCAGACGGGCTCAGCCGCACCGGCGGGTACTCGTTTGGGTTGTCGTTGATGTAGTTCTTGCCAGCAGCAGCGCCCGGGACCTGGCTGAGCAGGTTCACCGGCTTGGGGGTGCCCTTCTTGGCGTGGAACGCGGGCTCGCCGGCCGGGTTGGTCGCGTCCGGGTAGGTGCCGAAGTAGTGGTCGAACGACTCGTTCTCGTCGAAGATCACGACCAGGTGCTTGATAGGGGTTGTCGTGGCCGCAGGCTTGTACTCGCTCGGCGGCACCGTGGCGGGCACCGGCACACCGAGAGCGTCCGCGTGCACCAGCGGCGCGGACTTGGCCAGCGAAACCGAACTCACAGTCAGCGCCGCGGCAACTGCCGCAACGGCAGCCACTACGAGCGCCGTGTACCGGCCGCGCCGGCCGCGCTTGGCTCTACCCAGCCCGTCGATCTGGGCATCCCGCATTAGCGTCCTCCTCCGGACGAAGAGATCTGATTTGAGTGCAGAGCTACCGAACGTCCGCCCGGATCCGCCCCTGCCTCGGATTCTCCCGCGCAGACATTGCCACGCCAATAGACCTAGGTGCCACAATTCGGTGCGTGTCGCCTCGGCTACAGCGGATAAGTTAGGGCCGTGAGCGAGCAGATCAGCGCAGCGGGACAGGTTCCAGCCGAGCAGCGGGCTAGGGAGCAGGCGCTTACCGAGCAGGTCGTCGCGTCGTTCGACCAAGCGCAAGACGCCCGTCTGCAGCAGCTGATGCAGGCGCTGACCCGGCATCTGCATGCGTTCCTGCGCGAAGTCAGGCTGACCGAGGAGGAATGGCGGCAGGGCATCGCGTTCCTGACGCACGCAGGGCACATCACCGACGACAAGCGGCAAGAGTTCATCCTGCTCTCGGACGTGCTCGGCGCGTCGATGCAGACGATCGCGATCAACAACCAGGCCTACGCCGACGCCACCGAGGCGACAGTCGTCGGCCCGTTCTTCGTCGAAGGCGCCCCGCAGATCCCGCTCGGCGGAGACATCGCCGCCGGCGCGCCCGGCCAGCCGTGCTGGGTTGAGGGCACCGTTACCGGTACCGACGGTAAGCCGGTTCCGGGTGCGCGGATCGAGCTGTGGGAGGCCGACGACGACGGCTTCTACGACGTGCAGTACGGCGACGACAGGGTCGCGGCGCGCGCTCACCTGTTTACCGACGATGAGGGCAACTACCGATTCTGGGCACTCACCCCGACGCCGTACCCGATCCCGCATGACGGGCCCGTCGGCGGGCTGCTGGCAGCGGTCGGCCGCTCCCCCATGCGGGCATCCCACTTGCACTTCAAGGTCAGCGCCGAAGGCTGCCGCACGCTGTGCACGCACGTGTTCGTCCGGGGCGACGACCTGCTCGGCACGGATGCGGTGTTCGGCGTCAAGGACTCCCTGATCAGGGACTTCGAGCAGCAGTCCGCTGGCACGCCGCCGCCCGACGGCCGCGACCTGGGCAATGCGACCTGGGCGCGCGTGCGCTTCGACATTGTGCTGGCCCCAGCCGGCGCCTAGGCTCCGCTAGCGGCGGAACGTGGCGATCAGCGTACGGCCGACCACGGCCACCTCCCGCACCCGCAGGGTCTGGGCAAACCGCAGGTAGATAAGCAGCCCGCCGCCGCCGCCGACAATGACCACCAGCGCGGAGCTGAGCCGCCCCTCGCCTGGGTGCAGGACGCCAGCGACGGAGGTGATCAGCAGCGCGAACAGCGCCGCTGGCACCGCCGCGACGTGCATCCGGACCAGGCTCTTGCCGATTGCCCGGCCGTCGAGGCCGCGCAGCCGCACGCTGAGCACCCACCAGGCCAGCACGCTGCCGAGCAGGTTGGCCAGTCCGAACGCAACGCCGAGGGCCGCGACCACGTCCCGCCCGGGCAGGATGGCGAGGGCCGTGAAGTTGGCCCCGACGTTTACCGCCATCGTGATCAGCCCGATCAGCGCTGGCGTCCGGCTGTCGTGCAGCGAGTAGAACACGCGCAACTGCAACTGGAAGACCATGTAAGGCAGCAGTCCGAGGCAGAACAGCGCGAACACCACACCCATGTAGTGCGCCTCCGCCAGCGACGTATGACCGTGCGCGAACAGCACCAAGGCCAGCGCCGGCCCGAGCACGGCCAGGATCAGCGCGGACGGCACCACGATCACCGAGGCGAGTCGCAACCCCGTCGAGAAATCCTCGCGGACCAGGGCGTACCGGCGCTCCGTCGCGTGTGCGCTCATCCGCGGCAGCAACGCGGTAATCACCGAGATGCCAACCACCGCGTACGGCATCTGGAAGAGCTGCCACGCATAGGTGTAGGACGTGTACCCGTTGCCGTTGGGCGCGGCCACGTTGCACACGATCGCCGTCACCAGGAACACGACCTGGGTGGCGCCGACGTAGCAGAACATCCAGCCTGCCATGCGGCCGATCTGCGAGGTCTCTGCGCGCCGGAAGTCGAACCGCGGTCGCCAGCGGAACCCAACCCGGCGCAGCGCGGGTATCAGCGCCGCCGTCTGGGCCACGATGCCGACAGTAGTGCCGATGCCAAGCAAGCGGACCTGACCGGGCGTGATCGCCACACTGCCGGCGTGGTGGCCGGCCACGCCGAGGTAGAGCACCAGCACCGCGATCACGACGAGATTGTTGACCACCGGGGTCCACATCGGCGCGGCGAAGCTGTTGCGGGCGTTGAGAATGGCGCTGATCAGTGAGCTCATCCCGTAGAAGAAGATCTGCGGAATGAAGAAGTAGGCAAAGATGATCATCACGTGCAGTTCGGCACCGTGGATCGAGCCCTTGTAGACGTCGACGATCGGAGCGGCGGCTAGCGTGGCCACCGCCGTGACGGCCAGCAGCGCGAACGTGACAAGCGTGAACATCCGCTGGTCGTAAGCCTCGCCGCCATCGGCGTCGCGTCGTGCCGCCGACACGATCAGCGGCACGATCACGCTGGTCAGGATGCCGCCGAGCACCAGGTTGTAGACGACGTTGGGCAGTGTGTTGGCGTTGTTGTAGGCGATCGACAGAGCCGTGGCACCAAGCGCCCAGGCCTGCATGATCGTCCGCAGCAAGCCGCTGACCCTGGACACAGCCGTGCCGGCGGCCATGACACCGCTCGCCGACACGACGGCATCGCTGTCCGAGCCGTCTTCGTCCCTGACAACCGGTACCGGCCCGGTCTCGTCCGGGTACCAGCCCGGGCCCGCCTGCGTCGGTCCCCAGCGGTAGGAGATCACCCCGGTCGGCGCGTCGGCGTTCGCGTACGCGACATCGTCCAGCCCGTCCCCGTCGACCGGGTCAGCCTGCCCGGGGCGCGGATAGACAAGGTGAACGTGCCCGCCCGCGTCGTAGCCCCGCTCGTCCCAACGGCCGCCCGTCTGGCTGGCCGAGCCGAGTTGCCGCCACGAGTACCGATGGGCGCTGCGCTGATCCTGGCCAGCCTCGGGCGGGTTGTCGCCAGCGGGCGGCGTGCTCATCGGGCCCTTCCGTCAGCCAAGGTCGTGCTCTTTGGCGTAGCGGACGGCAGCGGCGCGATCAGCCGAGCCGGTCTTGGCGAATATCCGGTTGATGTGGCTCTTGATCGTGTGCGCGCTCAGAAAGAGCTCTGCGGCTATGTCCGGATTCGTCATTCCCTGGGCGATCATCGCGAGGATCTCTGCCTCGCGCTGGGTCAGACCGTCCGGCAACCGATCGGGCAGCTTGCGCCGCGCTGACCTGCCCTGGCCTGCGGCTGCGGCTGCAGCCACCAGCGTGGCGTGCACCGCCGGGTCGAGCACCGACAGCCCGGTGACGGCGCTGCGCAGTGCCTGGGCGATGTCGGCTCGGTCCGCATCCTTGGTCAGGTAGCTGCGGGCGCCTGCCTGCAGCGCCGAGATTATCGACGAGTCGTCGGAGTAGGTGGTCAGCACGACGACGGCGACCTCGGGGTGCAGCGCCGCCAGGCGCCGGGTTGTCTCGATGCCGTCCAGTACCGGCATGTGCAGGTCGAGCAGGATCGCGTCAGGGTGCGTGTCCGCCACCCGGTCCAGGGCCTCCTGGCCGTTGGCAGCAGTCGCTACCACCTCGATGTCGGGCAGCAAGCCGAGCATCACGGCGAGCCCCTCCCGCACGCTCGCCTGGTCGTCGGCGACGACGATGCGCAACAGCGGCTGCGGGCCACCGCCCGTCACTAAGTCACCCCCCATCACCGGGCCGTTGCCGTTCACTGTGCCGCCCTGGCCGGCCCGCCCTCGTTGGGAACCGTCGCCTCGACGACCCAGTCGCCGCCTTGCCGGCCAGCGTTCAGCGCGCCGTCGAGCAGCAGCAGCCGTTCCCGCATCCCGGCGAGGCCGTAGCCGCCGTTCACGGTGAGAAGCCCCGGTTCATGATCGCCATCATCCTGCTCTACCAGCCGGTTTGTCACCACCAGCCTCGTACTGTCGGCTGCATAGTCGAGCCGGACGTCGACCGGCTGGTGCGGCGCGTGCTTGGCGGTGTTGACGAGCGCCTCTTGCGCGGCCCTGATGATGGCGAGCCCAGCGTCGGGCGACAGGTGCTGCGGTTCCCCGCTTACCTCGAACCGCACCGGCGCGCCGTGCCGTCGCTGGTGGCTGGCGCTCAGCTCGGCGAGACCCTGCGACAGCGGCGGGATGTCGCCGCGCAGGGCGAGGACTGCCCGGCGGGTCTCGGTGAGGCCGTCTGATGCCATCCGCCGCGCCTGGTCCAGCATGTCGACGGCCAGCGGCACGTCGCCGGAGTCGGTGAGCACGGCCCGCACCGCCTGGATCTGCAACCCGAGCGCGCCCAGCGAGTGCGCGAGCACATCGTGCACCTCGCGCGCGATCCTGCTTCGCTCGTCGAGCGCGGCCGTCCTGCCCTGCTCTTCCCGCAACCGCTCAGCCTGCGCCAGCAGCTCCGCGTTTTGCTCCGCCTGGATCCGGTAACCGCGGGTGTTCTGACCGACCAGCATCGCGCCGAGGAAGGTTCCTGCGACGGCTATGACGGGCTCCCAGCGATTCGAGCCGCTCGCCAGCTCTGCCGCCGCGACACCGACCACCGGCAGCAAGGCGATGAGCCACGCTGCAAGCAGGCCGGTGTAGCGGCCCACCCCCAGCGCGCCGATGAAGCCCAGCACGAGCAGCGGTCCGCCGGACGGCGTAATCGAGGCCAGGCCGGCCATCAGCGTGGTGGCCGCGAACGCGCAGAGCAGGACCGTCTTGTAGCGCTTCCGGCTGTCCGCCGA
>JASHTT010000097.1 GCA_030040415.1 Streptosporangiaceae bacterium
CTCGTCCCTGACCGCCGCCCAGCGCAGCGAGTCCTCGATGCCCTCCGCCAGCGAGTGCGTGGCCTGCCAGTTGAGCAGCCGCTTCGCCCTGTCGCTGCGGGTATAGGCGCCTGGCGTGTCGCCCGGCCGCCTTGGCGCCTCGACCGCGGCCACCGGGACGGGCGCCACGCTGTTGTAGGCGGCAACAAGCTCGCGGACCGTCGTGCCGGTGCCCGTGCCCAGGTTGATGGCGATCGAGCTGGCCGGCCCCAGCACGGTGTCGAATGAGGTCAGCGCGGCGACGTGCGCGCTGGCTAGGTCCCAGACGTGAACGTAATCCCTGACGCCCGATCCGTCGCGGGTCGGGTAGTCGGTTCCGGTGATCTTGAATGGCTCGCCTGACCCCGATGCCTCGATGAGCTTGCCGAGCGCATGCGTGGGATACCTGTCCTGCAGCCCGGTGCGCAGCTCGGGATCCGCGCCGACCGGGTTGAAGTAGCGCAGCGACAGGACCTTGATCCGCTCGGCCGCCGCGATGTCGGCGAACATGCCCTCGCACACCGCCTTGGTCCGTGCGTACGGGCTGGCGGGCCCGATCGGCGAGTCCTCGTCGACGGTTCCGTCGGCGGCCGGCAGGTAGATCGACGCCGACGAGCTGAACAGCAGCCGGCCGCAGCCGTTCCGGAGCAGGTGGCTGACCAGGGCCAGGCTCTTGACCACGTTCGCCTGGTAGTAGTGCACGGGATCGGACACCGACTCCGGTACGACGATCAGCGCGGCGCAGTGCACCACGGCCTCGATGTCGGGGTGCTCGGCAAAGACCCGGTCGACCAGGGCGCCGTCGGCGATGTCGCCCTGGTAGAAGATCCTGCCCCTGGTGAATTCTCTGCGGCCGGTCACCAGGCTGTCCAGGATCACCGGCGTGCCGCCCGCATCGATGCAGGCAGACGCCACCGTGCTGCCGATGTAGCCAGCACCGCCTGTGATCAGGACCTTCACGTCGCCTCCAGCGCCCCGGGTTGACACGTCGGGCCAGATGCTACCTGCTGGCTGGCGGGGTCAGGTCTCCGCCTGCGGCCTGGCGGTCGCCGGCCGGCTGGCCAGCCAGGGCAGTTCCGCCTCCCCCATCGGGCTGGACGGCGGGGCCAGCATGAACGGCCAGATCTCCTCGGCGATGGCCCGCCAGTTGGCGGTGGCCTGAATCTCGCCGAGCAGCGCGAACAGGCCCAGGTTGATTCGCTGGAGCACGACATAGGAACGAGGGATCCTGGCGTACTGCGACACCGGGCTGCGGACATCGAAGAAGCGGCGAACGACCGACGAGGCGTACTCGCTCGTCACGGTTATCGGCTTGGACTCGCGGACGAGCTGGTAGAACACGGCGAGGTGGTCTGCTACCTGCTCGTCGGACAGCGGTGCGCCCGGGACCAGGAAGCCTGCCTCCTCCAGGCTGGCGCGGAATCGGGCCGGGTCGTCGTCCACGCAGAGGTTACGGGCCATGTCCATCAAAGGCACCAGGTCATCGTCGGTGAAGTGCTTGACCATCCCGAAGTCGAGGAACGTCACCTTGCCCGCGCCGTGGAAGACGTAGTTCCCCGGGTGCGGGTCGCCGTTGAACGCGCGCAGTTCGTACAGGCTGCGGAAGACGAACCGGTACAGCGCCTCGCCTGCCAGGTCGCGCTCCTCCTGCGGCCAGTCCGTCAGCTCGCCGAACCGCGCGCCCACGGCCAGCTCACTGGTCACCACGCGGCGGGTCGACAGCTCATCGACGATGCCCGGCACGCTGATCGTGGGGTGGCCGGTGAAGTAATCGTGCAGCCGCCGCTGGTTGGCCGCCTCCCGCCGGTAGTCCAGTTCCTCCAGCACGCGCTCGCGCAGCTCGGCGATGAGCCCGTCGACGTCCTGGCTGGGCGCGGTGACCCGCAGCATGCGGCGCAGCAGCGCGACATTGTCCAGGTCAGCTGCCATCATCTCGGCGATGCCCGGGTACTGTACCTTGACCGCCACGGCCCGGCCGTCCCAGGTAATGGCACGGTGCACCTGGCCGATCGAGGCGGCTGCGACGGGCTCGGGATCCCAGCGTGCGAAGGCTCGCTCGGGCGGCACCCCAAGCTCCTCCTCGATCATCCCCGCGGCCAGCGCCGGGCTCATCGGCGGCACGCTGTCCTGCAGCCTGGCGAGGGTGCGGCGGACGGCCGGGGCCAGGCCGTCGTCTACATAGCTGGCCATCTGGCCTAGCTTCACCATCACGCCCTTCATCGTGCCGAGCGTGGCGGTCACGTCGTCCGCGGTCTGCATGGCCAGGTCGTTGCGCAACTGCTGGCGGGTCTCGCCTGCCGTGGCGAACAGCCGCGGCGCGTTGCTCGCGTAACGGATGCCACCGCGGGCCACTAGCTGGGCCGTGGCCAGCCCGCGCTCGAGCCGCAGCCGCCTGCGCACCCGGCCGGTCAGCGGACCGACTGCCCGGCGGCGGCGGACCGCGGCAACCGCGACTGCGGTTCCGGCTGCCGCTGCCGACAGCCACAGCACCGCCCTGACCGGGCCGCCAGCCTGCCGCGAGGGCTCCCCGGGGCCGCGGTGTCGGCTCATGCGCGGACGGCGGCGCGCATCCGCAGGGTGATCCGCTCCCGCGCCTCGAGCACGCCGGGCTCGCCGAGGAAGACCACGTCCAGTACGCCGAGCGCCTGCCGGATCTCGGTCCTCCTGGCCTCCGTCAGCGGCGCCACCTGGTAGCCGTAGAGGCTCGCGGCCCAGTCCGGCAGCGAGCAGACGGCGGCGTCGCGGACGTCCTGCCAGATCTCGGCGATGTCTTCGTCCAGCCCCGGCGGGTCGAGCAGGTACGCCATCGACTCGCTGGCGGCTGGCGTGCACACCAGCTCGGGCAGCGTGGCGGCGATGTACCCGGCGAGCTCCGCGGTGCTGGCTGGCACCACTTCCCGCGGGATCCCGACCAGCTCACCGGCAACGACCATCTCCGTCACGTACCGGTCTGCGTCGGTTGCCGACAGCGGCGTGCCGAACATCGCGCAGGCAGCGATGCCTGAGTCAACGAAGGTGGCGTGCACCCACAGCAGCAACGCCGGATCGGCTGCGGCATAGCTACGGCCGGTCACCGAATCCACGCCTGTGACCCGCTCATGTATCCGCCGGACGACTTCGGCGATCTTGTCAGCAGCGGCGCGTTCCCCGAACGTAACCGTCGCAAGGTAGCCAGATGTCGCGGCGAGCCTGCCGACGGGATCCTCGCGCCAATCGCTGTGCTGATCGACGCCCGCCATCGCGAGCGGATGCAGCGCCTGGATCAGCAGCGCCCGCAGGCCAGCGACCGGCGAGGCGAGGTCGGCGCTGACTCGCCAGGC
>JASHTT010000098.1 GCA_030040415.1 Streptosporangiaceae bacterium
GGCACGAGTGCTGATCTATGGATTGATGAGTCCGTTCCGCCCTACTGTTTGCCGTGTGGCACAGAGCTCTCAGCAATGCGACGTCGCCGAGCCGGACGCGGTCAGCGCCGCAATCCGCTTACTGCATCGTCGTCATGGCTGGACCAGGCTGACTATTACGAGCTTCATCGCGTGTGCGTTTGGCGAAGCTGTCAGCCTGAACGCGGCGTCGCAGGGAACACCGGCGCCATCCTGGTTCGCTGCCATCGTCATAGTGCTGGCTGCCATGACCATCGCGGGGATCATCGCCGTCGTGGTCAGCTCCGTACAGCTGCGGCGTACCGCGCCGGAGGTCCTCGCGCAGGCGACCCCCATCGCCGCACAACACAAGCACGGCCGACATGCTCACCACATCCCGCCCCGCCACGTGGTGACCTGGATCCTGTGCTGGGTCGGGCTCGCGCTCCTTCTGTTCACGGCGATCATCAGCGTTTCCGCGCCTGTCGACGGGATCGCTTACCTGGCCGGGGCCGACAAGATGGTCACCTTCGATCCGATCTCGCACAGCACGAGTTGCACCCTTACCGGGAGCTCGTACATTTGCAGCTCATCCACGGACGGCATCATGGAGACCGGCGGTTCCTGGGTGAGCGCGACCTGGCCGACTGTGGTCCCGCTGGGCAGGCCATTCCAAGTGCGACAGCCGTTCTGGGGGTGGGGGCTGGGCGAGGCACTGATCAACGACGACCAAATTGCGGTCGTCGCTATCGTCATAGGTCTGTTGCTGGAGGCAGCAGGCGTGCTCGTGCTGATCACCGCGTTCCGGCTGGTCCGCAACTGGTACCGGCACCGAAAGCAACGGGGGCAGGTCGGAGTGGCCGCGGCGCCGGCTGTCTGATTCTGCGGGGCATCCGGTGGTCGAATTCGCGCTTACCGGGGGTCAGGATCGAGATGCAGGCGGCCGGAGTGGCCGGCGCCGACGAGCACAGGCGGCATCCCGCTGCGCGAGCTAACTGGACGGCTTGGACGCGGCGGTGACGGCCATGATCCGGGCTGGCGCCCGCCGACCACCACCACGTCGACCTCCCCGTACACCGGGTTGACCGGCTCGGCTCGATGATCGCCACTTTCCCGGCCGGCGCGCGCCCAATGTTGCTCGCACCCTCAAGCCTGGTAAGTAACCTCGCCCGCAGCAAAAACCAGGCCGCTACTTCTTGAGGGTGAGTTTGAAGGTTTGCGTCGCGGCAGGGGAGACGCCGTTGCTTGCCCTGAGGGTAAGCGTGTAGGTCTTGTTCGCCTGCACCGACGGGGTGCCCGAGATGGTGGCGGTGCCGTTCTTGTTGTTCTTGAAGGTCAGGCCCTTGGGCAGGGCACCGGACTCGGAGATCGCCGAGACCACCGGCCACCCGGTGGTTTTGATCGTGAACGATGCCTTCTTGTGGTACACGAATGTGGCTTTGGCCGCCGAGGTGAATTTGGGTGCCTCATCGACCGGCTTCAGGACGTGCACCGAGTCGGCAGCCATGTCAGCGACGTAGACGGCGCCGCTGACCGGGCTGACGGCCATCCCCTTGAGGACGTCGAAGGCCGGGTTCGAGATCGTCTCGGTGACGGCATTGGTGGCGGCGTCGATGACCTGCACCGTCCCGTCCACACCGCAATTGTCGTAAAGCGTCGCCCCGTTGGGGCTGAGCACGTTGCCAATCCCGCAGAGATCCGGGTTATAGCCGGTGACCTTGTCGGTCTTGGTGCTGATCACGGAGCCGCTCGCGTACAGGGTCGCCCCGTTGTGGCTGAGCGCCAGGGCGGGATAGGTGCCCAAGTCGGTGATCGGCGTGGTCACGGTGCCGGTCGCCGTGTTGACCACGGACAGGCCGCCGATCACTGCGACGTAGAGCGTCGCCCCATTAGGGCTGATGGCGAGGCTGTCGGGGCCGGAGCCGACGGTGAAGGTGTTGACCGCCTGATCGGTGGCCGTGTCGACCACCGACACGGTACCGCTCAGCCAGTTCGCAACGTAGAGCGTCGACCCGTTCGGGCTGATCGCCATGGCCCCCGGCTCGGTCCCGACGGTGATGGACCCCGTCACCGCGTGGGTCGCGGTGTTGACGACCCACACCGTGTCCCCGTAGGTGGTGGCCTCAGGCCCGCCGTTGTCCGACACGTACAGGGTCTTGCCGGACGGGCTTACCAGCACGCCGTCCGGCCCGCCGGCCGACGGGATGGCAATGTCGGCGGTGGCCAGCCCCGACGCGGTGCTGACGACGGTGACGTCGTCCGAATTGCCGGCGTACGCGGCGTCGTTGTTGGCCACGTAGAGTTCCGCGCCGTTGGGGCTGACAGCGAGAGCGACCGGCGCGTAGCCGATACTCGGGACGTCAGCGGAGACTTTGCCGGTAGCGGTGTCGATGACCGCCACTGCGCCGACGGCCCCAGCCCCGTTCTGGGCAGCCACGTAGACCGCGCCGCCGCTCGGCGTGATCGCCAGCTCGGTCGCTTGCCAGTTCTGGTTACCCGCGACCCCGGGAGATATCGGGATCGTCGTGACCGCGTCCGAGGCCGTGGACACGACAGAGACCGACGAACCGCCGCCGACGTAGAGGGACGTGCCGTCCGGGCTGAGCACGGCGGACGGGTTGGTCACGCTCTCGATGGCGACGGTGGCGGTGGCGGTAGTAGTCCCGACGGCGGTGCTGAACACGTCGACACCGGCCGTGGTCGTGACGTAGAGCGTCTTCCCGTCCGGGCTGACCGCCAGGCCGCCGAAGTAGGTTTCCTCGGGCAGCCCGGTGATCGTGCCGGTGGTCGTGCCAGTGGCCGTGTCGATCACCGCCACCTCGGCGTTGCCGACAATACCGTCGCCTCCCAAGGCGACGTAGAGCGTCTTCCCGTCGGGGCCGAGCGCGAGCGAGGTCGGCGTGAGCACGGACGGGTCATCGCTGACCGTGATCGTGCGGGTCACCTTGTCCGTGCTGAGGTTGAGCACCGAGATGATGCCGAGCGGCCCCTGACTCACGTAAGCGGTCGCGCCGTTCGGGCTGACCGCGATCGCCTGCGGGACAGGGTCATACATGGTGTCGTCCGGGTTCGGGGTGCCGATCACCGCCGTGACGGCATTCTTCGCGGTGCTGATCACGGACACTGCGCCGGTGTCGTTGAGGACGTAGACGTACCCGCTGACCGGGTTCGCCGCGATGGCGACCGGGTGGTCGAAACTCGAGGCGGTGATTGATGCCGAGATGGTGTTCGTCGCCGTATCGACTACCTCGACGGCGTACTTGTCGACTGGAGGATTCTGGGTGAGGACGTACGCGCTCTTGCCATTGGCCGACAACGCGATGCCGTCAGGGCTGAAGAATGACCCAATGGTGCCGACGGCGTAAGGCTGCACCGCCGCGTCGGCGGGACCGGCGGCAACGACAGCCAATCCCACCGCGGCCGAAGCCGCCGCGAGCACGATGGCCAGGCGCGCGATGAGCGGGCGCCATATCCTGCCGGGAACTGTTTTTGCACATGCGCGCATACGGACAAAACCGCCATTCGCCTCATGCGCATCACTGATGCGCAAGCCCTCCCAGGTCGCGCCCATGATGGCGCATTCCCGGCGCAGGGTCAATGAGGTCTTCTGAGCAGCGAAGCGCTTGATGCCCCGCTGCGCTGGCCCCCGATGAGGACGGGGAATGGGGCTGCTGGCGCGTTCGAAAGGCTTAGCGCCACCATTGATCGGTCGCGGCGATGTCCATCTGCTGCTCCTGGCGCCCAGTCGACATCCGCATATGCCGCTTCGGCGCGGGCGCCTTCCCGGGCTTGCCTGGGAAGGGCCAGTGACCGCAGACTGGGGCCGGGACCTGTACGCCGGTCTGGCGATGCAGGGGGGGAGCGGCAATGACCGAGCCGGGCACAGACACTTCCCGGTGGGCGCAGGTAGATGTTGGCTGGGGCCGCAAGGCCGTGGACTTCGCGACCCTCAGCGAGCCAGGCAACTGCCGGGAGTACGTCGCTGTGCATCACCTGCTCGGCGTCGACGCCGGGGACCGGCTGCTCGACGTGGCGTGCGGGTCCGGGCTTGCCGTCGAGCTGGCCCGCCTGCGCGGCGCGTCCTGCTCCGGCATCGACGCCTCGGCCCGGCTGGTGGCGGTGGCCAGGGACCGCAACCCTGACTGCGACATCAGGGTCGGCGATATGCACGCCCTGCCGTGGGACCCGGCGTCGTTCGACGTGGTCACCAGCTTCCGGGGTATCTGGGGCACCACCCCCCGCGCCGTGGCAGAGCTACACCGCGTCCTCCGACCCGGCGGTCGCGCCGGGATTACGGTGTGGGGTCACCTGAAGGTCTCACCGGGAGCCTGGGCGCTGGCACCGTTCCGCCTTGCTGCAGAGGAGAAAGTCGACAACCAGGCCGCGATGGTGTCGCTCGGCCGGCCGGGGGCGGGCGAACAGCTGCTCGCGGCACACGGATTCGTCGATGTTGAGCGCGTGGACGTTCCATTCGCCTGGGAGTTCGCGGACCCGGAAGTATACGCACGTGCGCTGGCCGCTACCGGGCCGGCTTATGAGGCCATGCAGAACGTCGGCGAGGCTGAGTTCCTCCGCGTGGCCGTCGAGCAGGCCCGGGGGCAGCTACGGGACGGCTTGCCGCTGCGGGCTCAGATCAGCGTCGTGGGTTACCTGGCCCGCAAGCCCGAAGGAGCAGAACGCGGATGACCGGAAGTTTTCTCCAGGAACCCCAG
>JASHTT010000099.1 GCA_030040415.1 Streptosporangiaceae bacterium
TAGGCTCGCGTGCTCGTTGCTGTCGGTCGCGGTGACCACTCTGCCGTCTCCGGTGAGGATCTCCATCTGCGTCACCGATTCGTGCGGCATTCCGCTGCGCAGCGACGTCGACTCGATGCCGAGGCCGGACACCGCGCCGCCGAGGGTGATGGTCTTTAGCTGCGGAACCACCAGCGGCATCAGGCCGTGATCGAGCGTCGCAGCGACCAGGTCCTCATACGTGGTCATCCCGCCGACCACTGCCGTCCGCGTCTGCGGGCTCACCTGCAGGACCCGGTCGAACCTCGAGACGTCGAGCGTGCTGCCGGCCGGCTCGGCGCGGAACCTGAACAGGTTCGACGTTCGCTTGGCCAGCCGCACCGGGCTGCCGGGCGGGATCGCGGCGTACTCGCGCTCGATGGCGGCCACCGCGGCGCGGTACCTGTCTTTTGCTGGCCCGGTCAGTTCCGCGGCCTGTGCCGTACCCGCCGTCTCGTTCCCGGTCTGTCGCACAATTCTCCTAGGAGGCGTCATGGGCAAGGTGTACCCGGAACTGGACGAGCGGCTGAGGAAGTTTATCGTCAGCCAGCCGGTGTTCTTCGTGGCCACGGCACCTTCGGCGGGCCGCGGTCACGTGAACGTGTCGCCCAAGGGCTACCGCGGTACCTTCGCCGTGCTCGGCCCGACGACCGTCGCCTACATCGACCTGACCGGCAGCGGCGCCGAGACGATCGCGCACTTGCGGCAGAACGGCAAGATCACGATCATGTTCTGCTCGTTCGACCACGCAGCGAAGATCGTGCGGTTGTACGGGACCGGCCGCGTCGTGCTGGCGGGCGCGCCGGAGTTCGGCGAGTTGCTGGCCTGCTTCCCGGAGGTGGGCCTCGGCAGCAACCCGGGCGCCCGCCGCGCCGTCATCGTCGTCGAGGTGGACAGGATCGCGGATTCCTGCGGGTACGCGGTGCCCGTCATGGAGCTGACGCAAGAGCGCGACGTGCTGGACCGCTGGACGGACAAGAAGACTGCCGCGGAGCTAGCTGCCTACCGCGCCGAGAAGAACGCGGTCAGCATCGACGGCCTGCCAGCGATCGACGCCGAGTAACTCCTTTCAGTGGCCAACACCGAAGACGCCGACGAGCAGCTGCTGTCCGCCAAGTATCTGCATGGCCGGCCCTCACCAGGCCAGCCCGTAACCGGCCAGCCCCTGGCTGGCGGCTACGTGACCTCCGTGGCACGGGTCGGGGACACCGTCAGGCGTACTCCGCCGCCGGACGCGCCGTTCGTGCACGCCCTGCTTGCCTTTTTCGAGCGTCGCGGCTGGGCGGGGGCCCCGCGCTTCCTCGGCACCGACGAGCAGGGCCGCGAGGTGCTGAGCTTCGTCGACGGACACGTGGCGTGGCAGCCTGACCAGCCGCAGTCGGTGACGTCCCCGGCTAGCCTGGCGCGGGTCGCGGTGCTTGTCCGTCAGTTCCACGACCTGACCGCGGGCACGACCCTCGCCGGTGGCCGACAGGTCGTCTGCCACAACGACCTGTCGCCGAGGAACACCGTCTACCGTGACGACGGCGCGGGGTTGCGTCCCGTCGCCTTCATCGACTGGGATATCGCGGCGCCAGGGGCCCGCATTCACGACATCGCGCACGTGTGCTGGCAATACCTCAACCTCGGTCCGGACGTCGCCGACGCCGTCCTTGCCAGCGGGCTGATGCGGCTGATCTGCGACGCCTACGGCCTGGCAGCACGTGACGAGCTGATCGACACCATCGTCTGGTGGCAGCACCGGTGCTGGCGCGGCATCGAGGCAAAGGCTGCCGCCGGGGATCCAGCGGTGATCCGCCTGGTGGAGGCGGACGCCATCGACTCGGTGCGCGACGCCGAGCTCTGGGTTTCCGAGCACCGCGCCGAACTCGCCAGTGAGCTCGGCTGAGGTGGCGCTCGGGCCTCCGATCCAGTGCGCGCGACACCCGAATCGGCACGGAGAGATGTGCGGCTAAGCGCGCAGCGAGTGCCGGTACCGGTACAGGTCGCGGAGCAGGCTGACCTCAGCGCCGTGGTGCACCTGCTCATTGATCACCGTCGCCAGGATCCGGTGCACCGGCCATTGATCACCCCAGTGCGTCGGCGCCATCTTGTCCAGCTCTTCCTCGCCGATGCCGCCGAGCACGTCGAGCAGGGGCAAGTGACTGGCGAACAGCCAGTCGGTCGCCTCTTCCACGCTCCCCGGCATTTCGAGGTCGAACGACAGCGATGCCGTGCCGAATGCGTAGTCCCAGTACAGGTAGTTCATGCTCGCAATGTGCAGGGTGCGCCACGCGATCGTGGTGAAAGGCGCCGGCTGCGGCTCGGTCGGATCGTAGTCGAGCACCCACTCACCACTCCCGCCGGTGACCACACCGCGCGGTTCCGACCTGCGATGCACGGTCCAGCTCCCGGCGACCGGCTCCCAGAAGAACTCCGGCTCGCCGATCCCGTCGAGGATCTGGTGCAGCTTGTCGCAGGACCGCTGATAGGCACTTTGCAGGACGTCAATCGCGGTCGTCATGGCAATCCCCTTCCGCCGGGTCTCGCAAGTCCCAGAGTCTCAGAAGGATCATCTCCTCGCCGCCCATGCCAGCCCACGATCGGCGCTCTCGTAGAGTTGGCCCATGCGAATCGCGCTGGTCAACTCCGGTCTCGGGCTGCTCGCGCCTGCCGCAGCGCTGCACCGGATCAGGCCGGACGCGGACCTTATCCTCGCCCACGACCCGGACGGGATGCCGTGGGGACCGCGCTCTCCCGACGACATCGCGGGGCGCGCCCTGTTGTGCGCCCGCGCCGCCGCCCGGTACCAGCCCGATGTGCTTGTCATGGCCTGTAACACAGGATCGGTGCACGCCCTGGACGTACTGCGGGCCGAGTTCGAACCGGACATTCCGGTCATCGGGACTGTGCCCGCCATCAAGCCTGCCGCGGCCACCTATCAAACAGTGTCGATCTGGGCGACCGTGGCCACCACGGCCAGCGCATATCAGCGTCGGCTGATCGCCGAGTTCGGTGGCGACGCACAGGTCACTCCGGTGGCCTGTCCGGGCCTCGCCGACGCCATCGACGCGGGCGACGAGGCGGCCACGGCCGCCGCGGTGGCCGCCGCGGCGGCCGCTACCCCGGCTGGCTGCGAGGCCGTCGTACTCGGCTGCACCGAGTACGAACTTGCCGCGGACCGCATCGCCCGAGCCTTGCCCGGCACAGTGACGTTCGGCTCGGCCGCCGCAGTGGCGGCCCAGGCGCTGCGGCGCGTACCGGCCGGTGGGACTGCTACCCGTGGTTCGGCGGCGGCAGCTGCGTCAGCCGTGCTGGCCGACCCGGCCGGACTCGTTCGCGGCTCGGTTCGCGTGCTGCTCAGCGGCCGGCCTGCGGCGCTGCCCGACGCTGCGCTGCGCTATCCCGAGGGCCGCCTGCTCGCCCCTTTGGTGCTGGACGACGTTTGCGCCCCTTACCCCGAGACCGTGCGCGGCTGACCGACCGCTTCTGTGCAGCTGCGCCATAACTGGCGGCCACCTCTGCCGGAGTCATCGGCAGCCGTGCCGACGAAGGTGGCAGCCCGGCCTGCAATGCCTGGTCGAGCAGCAAGGCCATCGAGTAGTCCGGGTCTGCTTCGAGTGCACGGTCGACCGCACACGCGGCCAACGCGCCGTTACCCGATTGCCATGCGGTGAACGCGAGCAGCGACGCCGGGGCGGGTACGAACTCCGTCGCCGCGGCACGCAGAACGTCCGTCCAGAGTCGGCAATGCTCGTGGCGATAGCTCGGATTCATCCGCGCCCACGCGTCGTCGCGCACTCGCAGGTCCGCGAGCAATACCGCCAGCCAGGCGAGCCTTTCTGCGCGGCCGATAGTGCCACCTGCCCGGTACATCTTGATGGCTTGCTGGACTGCGGCCCGGCCGGTCCTCGCGACGCGCAAGTGCGGCTGGCTTTCCCCGGCGATTAGCCCTTGCGCGACGAGCTGCGACAACTGCAACCGCGCAGTGTCGGTGACCTGCCTCACCTGCTCTGCCGTTCCCGGTCGTGGCTGGAGTGTGCGGGCCAGCGCGGCGCGATCGGGGTGCACGGCCAGGCCCGCGTCGCTCATCACTGCGGCAACGGGATGCGAGCCGGGATCGTAGGGCCTGCCCTCGACAGGGCAGCACTCCGGGCTGTCGCAGAGCAGCGACCAGTACCTGCCCCCGTCCGCGCGCAGCACTTCGCCGACCTCGACACCCGTCAGCTCGAGCGTGTGCATGACCACGTCGAGAACCGGAACGGCGATGCCCTCCGGGCCGTAACCGATCAGCACTGCGCCGTGAATCTGCTGTCGGCTGAGCACCGATGCGCCGTGCTCGGCAAGGTCAGCGATCTCCAAGGCGTCTGGTGGATCAGGCAGGTCGTACCGGAAGGTGACGCTGACATGGCTCGGCTGGCCACTGAGGCCGATCACCACAAGGCTGCGTTCCGGATAGAAACCGAGCAGGTGCGGGACGATTGCCAGCACTGCTTCAGGCGAACCGGCAGAGAGCCGGATCTTGGGTGTCTTGCCAGTGTTGCGCATTGGGAGCTCATCCGCGCTCGGGTAAGTAGTCATGCCGGCCACGATCCGGTCGGAGGCGACTCCCGTGCCACGCGTTAGGTGGACAAGCCAGGGCGGCGGAACGACATATGCCCAGACGGGAAAACCCAGTTGACACCGCGGCGCCAGGAAACGACGGCTCGGTCCGCGCCAGTGAACGGGCTCGATCCTCGCCAGTGAACGAACTCGACCCGCGCCAGTAAACGGCTGTCGGCCATTTTGTCAGTGGCCGTCGATACTATGTACGAGTAGCTGCTGGATAGCCGAGAGGCGGTGAAACAGATGACCGATAATCCACGCAGGCCGGGCGGCGAGACTCCGCCGTCAACTGGCGGATCCGCGCCCTCAGCTGACGGATCCGCGCCCTCAGCTGACGAGTCCGCGCCGCGCGCGGGCGCGCCTGTTCCACCGCCGGCTGTGCTACCTGGGGCCGCAGACCCGGGCCAACCGGGAGGCGACTCTCACGAGGAGCTTCCACCAGAGGAGTGGGTGAAGGAATGGCTGGCTTGCGCCGAGCCGGAGGAGGACCTAGAGGCCTGGCTGACTACGCTGCCCCCTGATGCGCGGGCGAATTTCCTGGCCGGGCCTTACACCGGCGACGACGAGCCGTTTGGCTGCGGGTTCGATCACCGCGATCGCGGTGATGACTTGCCGACGGGCGCGGGGTTCGCCGCGCGCGGCGCGCTGGATCTGCTGGAGCCGGGTCCGTGCCTGGCCGGGGCCGTGGGTCGCGCCACCTGCGACGAGGATGGTCACGCGAGCCCGCAGGCGTATGCAGCGCTCGGCGAGAGCGAGCTGATCGGCGTCTTGTGCGCCTGGCAGCGGCTGACCTCCTGGGCACAGTCCGGCCAGGCCGCCGCGGCGATGACGCTGGTCCGGCGGCGCGAGGCGCAATCCCTCCAGTCGCCCAAGCTCGAGCACCTGGCCAAGCACGTGGACGACGAGATAGCGGCGGCACTGGTGATGACCGGCCGGTCTGTGGACAGGCTGCTCGAGGTGTCGGCTGGCCTGGCCCGGATGCCCATGGTCTACGCGGCGTTAGAAGCCGGCCAGATTGACTGGGCGAAGTCGAGCGTGTTCGCCGACATGCTGGTCGGCCTCGATGAGGCGACGGCCCGGGAAGTGGCTGACCGACTGATAGGCCGCGCCACGGGCATGACCACCGGGCAACTGCGCGCCGCGCTGGGACGCGCCGTGCTCAACGCGGACCCCGCGGCTGCGGACAGGCGCAAGCGGGAGGCGGCCAAGGACACCGACGTGCAGGCCTGGACCGAACCGTCCGGTAACGCCGCCCTGGCCGGCCGGGAACTGGCGACCGCCGACGTTATCGCGGTCGACAAGCGGCTCACCGCGCAGGCGTACTGGCTTCGTGAGCACGGCGTGGCTGGCAGCCTCGGCCAGCTACGTGCCAAGGCATTCATCGCCACGCTCGACGGCCGCCCGCTCGACAGTCTGCTGCCGCCGACCGCAGACGCAACCAGCCCCGGCCAGCCCGCCGACCCAGACCTAGCCAGCACGGCGGGCGCCGCGGGCGGTGGCGCCGCTGGTGGTGCAGCCGGACCCGTGAGCCGGGCCGCCGGGCAGCCTGGCGAGACGGCGGCTCCGGGCGGGACGATCAACCTGACGATGCCGCTGTCTAGCTGGGCCGGGCTCACCGAGACTTCGGGCGAAGTGGCCGCGTACGGTCCCGCGGACGCGCAGACCTGCCGGGACCTGGCAGCCAGGATGGGATCAGCCGCCCGCTGGTGCCTGACCCTGACCGACGGCACGGGCAAGGCGGTAGCCCACGCCTGCGCCCGCACGGACCGGCCGCCTCAGGGCGGCCCGGCGGTGATCGCCTGGGCCGCCGGACTGCGCAGCAAGCTGCAGTACCTGGAATCCGGGAGCTGCTCGCACCCCAGGCGTTCAGCCGGGTACCACCCGCCGAACGTGCTCGCGCACCTCGTCACCGTCAGGCAGCGAACTTGCTCGTTCCCAGGCTGCCGCCGCCCAGCCGCGCGATGCGACCTCGACCATACGGTCGCGTATCACAACGGCGGCATAACGTGCGAATGTAACTTGGCCCCCTTGTGTCGCCGGCACCATCAGGCGAAACAGACAGCCCACTGGCGCCTCGAGCAAACCGAGCCCGGCGAGATGACCTGGCACCTGCCGCACGGCCGCAGCTATCAGACGACCGGCGACCGGTACCCCTTGTGATGCGAAGCGCAGGGTGCTTAGCCCCTGCCAGACGCCGAAAAGGCGCGTACTAGTTGCCGGCTCGCACCCAAGGTAACGGCTACGAACTCGGACTAAGTCGAGCGAACGGCAGTCAGGTCAGACAGCGACGCCCAGCAGGGCGTCGACGGTGCTGCGCAGCAGCGCCGCTGACGCTCGCAGGTCAGTCGAGGTTGCATCCGAGCCAGCGATTATTGACGCTGCCCACGAATCAAGGACCGCGAGCGCCCGGGGTGCGTCCAAGTCGTCGGCGAGGCGTTCGCGCACGGCGCCGAGCAGGGCCCCAGCAGCCGCGCCAGCGCCAACGGCGCCAGAGCCGGCCGCGCCACCACCGGCTGCGCCGGCACCACCGGCTGCGTCAGCACCAGCCGTGACGCCACCGACTCCGCCGACCCGCACCGCAGCGCGCCACAAGTCCAG
>JASHTT010000100.1 GCA_030040415.1 Streptosporangiaceae bacterium
ATGATCTGGACCGGGTCGAGGCGGTGACCGACACGGTCGCCGACGCGCTCGACCAATCTTGGCTTGAGTCGCTGCGTGGCCCTGCGCGGCCGCGCAGGCTCAGCCCGGCGGCATTCCGATACAAGCTCACGGACCTGGCACGCGCCGCGAATGCACGGCTTGTGCTACCCGAGGGAACCGAGCCGCGCACCGTGCGTGCCGCGGTCATCTGCGCCGAGCGGGGAATAGCGCGCAGCGTTCTGCTCGGCGCGCCGGACGAGGTGTCCGCCGTGGCCGCCAGCCTTGGCCTGCGGCTGCCGGACGGGGTGTCGGTGCTCGATCCGCGCGGTGTCGCCGAGCGCTACGTCGAGCCGCTGGCCAGGATCCGGGCACACCGGGGCTGGACGCAGGAGATGGCCCGCGAGCACCTGGCCGACCCGATCACCGTCGGTACGATGATGCTCTGGCAGGGCGAGGCAGACGGCCTGGTGTCCGGGGCCGTGCACACCACGGCTGCAACGGTCCGGCCCGCACTGCAGATCCTCGGCACCAAGCCGGGCACCCGGCTGGTGTCGTCGATCTTCTTCATGTGCCTGCCCGATGAGGTGGTCATCTACGGGGACTGCGCGATCAACCCGCAGCCCGATGCGCGGGACCTGGCGGATATCGCGGTGCAGAGCGCGGCGTCGGCTCGCGCCTTCGGCATAGAGCCGAGGGTCGCGATGATCAGTTTCAGTACCGGCACCTCCGCGGCCGGCAGCGACGTGGACAAGGTCGCGGAGGCAACCAGGATCGCGCACGACCTCGACCCGGGCCTGGCCATCGACGGACCGCTGCAGTACGACGCTGCCGCCATCGCGTCCGTCGGGCTGGCGAAGCGGCCGGGCAGCGCCGTCGCCGGCAAGGCAAACGTGTTCATCTTCCCGGACCTGGACACCGGGAACACCACCTACAAGGCCGTGCAGCGCAGCGCCAACGTGATCAGCATCGGCCCGATGCTGCAGGGTCTTGCGAAGCCGGTGAACGACCTCAGTCGCGGCGCCCTCGTCGACGACATCGTCTACACGATCGCGCTGACTGCGATCCAGGCCAAGACGAACCAGCCGAACGCTGGGCCACGAGCCTCGGGCAGTTAGCCCAGCCGGTCCCGCACTGCGACGACGCCCTGCACGCGGCGCACCGCATCGATGATGGCGCGCCTTGCCTCATCGCTCTGCGTCGCGCCGGAGATCGTGACGATGCCGTCCCGCACCGCAACCTCGAGGTCATGCGATGGCCTTGGCACGATGCCCGGTAGCACGCCGTGCGTGACCTCGTCACGGATCTGCTCGTCCGGGCGGCCGAACACGGCCAGCACGTCCGTGCGGCTGACGATGCCGAGCAGCCTGCCTGCCGCGTTCACCACCGGCAACCGCTTCACCCGGCGGTCGTACATGACCCGGGCCGCCTCTTCCGCGCAGGCGCCCGGGCTGATGGTGACGGCAGGTGACGTCATCAGGTCGCCCGCCGTGAGGCCGGCTGCCTTGTCGTCCTCCCTGATATGCCTGATCGCCGCGAGCAAGCTGCTCCCCTCGGCCTTGACCGCCTCCTTGACCAGCAGATCAGACTCGGACACGACCCCGATGACCCTGCCGGAGTCATCGAGCACCGGGAATGCGCTGATCCGGCGGCTGCGCAGCATGGCGGCCATCTCCTTGAACGAGGCATCTCGGCGGACGGCGACCACCGACGTCGTCATGACGTCCCTGACTGTCGCGACGCTCATCAGCGACCTCCTCGCAGTAGCACCAAGATCAGGATGGCCAGCCAAACGCCGCGCAGCCAGGGTCTAACGTCACAGGTCAGCGCGCGCAGTTCGGGCCGTGACCGAGGTCCCGCACTGTGGGGACGCACGGCCCTACGGACCTTCGGCTGCCGGGCGGGACGCTGGCCGCAGCTAAAGAAGTCCGCTGGCCGGGCAGCCGCCCGGAACCGAAGGAGGCACACACAATGCGCAGAAGGACTTTTGACGCACTTGCCACGGCCGCAGGCCTCTGCCTGGTCGTCGTGCTGGTCGTCGCGGGCGTGCTGCTGACCTGGGGCGCCAGTTTTGCGAACTCCAGCGTCCACAACCAGCTCGCCAAGCAGGAGATCTTCTTCCCGCCCAAGGCGGCATTTGCCCACCCCAAGGCTGGCACAGAGATCACGCCGAGCATGATCCCATCGGTGTCGCAGTACGCCGGCCAGCAACTCCTCACCGGGGCGCAGGCCAAGGTCTGGGCGAACGACTTCATCGCCGTCCACCTCTCGGAGATGCCTTACCACGGCGTCTACGCCACGATCAGCACCATGGCCCGGGCGGCCAAGCCAGGCAGCGCGAAGGCAGCTTCACTGGCCGCGCTCGAGCAGGTCTCCTTCCAGGGCACGACGCTCCGGGGATTGCTGCTTGAGGCCTACGGGTTCTCGACCTTCGCCGAGATCGCAATGATCGCCGCGATCTGCTCCTACATCGCGGCCGGCGTCATGCTGCTGCTGACCATCTTCGGCTTCCTCCACCTGCGGCGGACCGCGCCGGAGACAGAGGTGCTGCCGAAGATCGCGACTCACGGGCACGCCGCAACCGCCTGACCGGCATCGCCTGGCCAGCCACTGCAAATCAGCCAACTGCCTCCCGCCGGACCCGGCGGGAGGCAGTTCCGTCTGGCCGGGCGCTTGACGCTGGCAGCCGGATTGTCTTGCGGAGCTTGGTCTTTAGGCCAGCGGACTTAAGACCCTGCCCGCCCGGCTGGTATCCCGGTGTACTGCCAGTCATGTTCCTCGTCGACCAGGTCGTCGTGGGCCTGGCCCTCGACACCGCACAAGCTCGACTGGCCCGGCTCGCTGCGAGCGGTGCGCTTTTCAGCTCCGCGCAGGACGCCTGCAACTGCGGGAACACCGGGCCCGCTCGGGTAGGGGCAACCGGGATCCCCCGGCTCGTGCGGGTGCAGGCGCGCGAGCTGGCGAGCACGAAGGACTCTGCCGGGCTGGCTATCCGGTGGGAGGCGGTCGGAACTGGCGACGGCCCGGGGCTGTTCCCCGTCCTCGACGCCGACCTGCTGCTATCTCCGGCCGGCGACCATCTCACCTTGCTGACACTTACCGGCTCTTACCGGCCGCCGTGTGGCCGGCCCGGCGATGCAGTTGACGGCGCGGTTATGCAGCAGGTGGCGGTCGCGACTATTCGGAAGTTTCTCACCAGCATGGCTGCCGCCATCACGCGTCAGGCAACTGAGTCGTCGTCGAGCACGTCGAACCGGTGATCGCGGATCTGGTGGATGGTGTCGTCGAGCCGAACCAAAGCCTCGCTGATGCGGTCTCGCGCCACGTCAGCCGGCAAGTCCGCGGCGCCCTGCAGGCTGACCCCCACCTCGAGCAGGCTGTGCACAACGGCATCGAGAAGCTCCCGGCTGCGGCGGGTCTGTTCGGCTGCCGCCGCCCTGGCCAGTTCGGCCAGGTCACGGCCACGGCGCGGACGGCTGTCGCGGATGGCAGCGAGGATGAGCTGACCGTTAGCGGTCGGCACCGGGCTCAGGCTGATCTCCACGGGAATGGTCGCGCCGTCCTTGCGGATCCCGACCAGCCGGGCGCGCTCCGCCATCGGCCGCACGGTCGGTGCCAGCGTGTACTGCGCGCGGTGCCGCTCGTGCGCCGGCCGCAACTCCGCCGGCACAAGCGACTCGACGGGCCGTCCGACTAGCTCATCCTTGGTGTAACCGAACATCTCCGCGCATCGTCGGTTGACCAGCACGATCTCGCCGTCGTCCCGGGTCAGCGCCAGTCCGTCCGCGAGTGCGTCGATGACCTGCCGGACGTCGGGCATAACGCCGGTCAGGGCCGACTCGGCGACCGCTCCGTCCGCACCGCCGCCCGCTGACCGCGCGGCAAGCGCGGCGGATGAGTCGTCAGACGAAGGCCCGGCGGCAAGCGCGGCCGTTACATTCGGGAAAGTCGAGACGAGCCGGTCGAGTCCTTCGATGCTGAGCAAGCGCCGCATGGCCGGCCCGGCCACCGCCAGCCGAAGCTGGGTCCCGTTGATCGTGGCTCGCTGAACAGCACGCGATATGGCGTCCATCCCCGCGTGGTCGCACGAGGTTGTCTCGGTCATGTCGAGGATGACGACAGCAGCCCCGCGGTTTATGAGCACCAGCAACTCGTCCCGAAGCAACCCGGCGTTACCGAGGTCAACGTGGTCGGGAAGCACGACGACCGCCTGCCGGCCGTGCCACTGCACTGGAAACCACTGCTCAGGCATGCAGGTAATGTTCCCACCTGCACGACCGGGCAGGCGAGTGATCAACGCGCGCCTGTCTGCTCGTCGTCCCCGGGTATCCGCCGGCCGGTCACGCTCAGCGCGCGGATACGCACCCAGAAGGGATGCTCGGCGGCGTCGGGCCATGCCCGCAAGCCACGCTGGCTCAGCCGCTCGAGCTCAGCTTCCGCGTAGATGACCTCTGCGCGGCCGGTGATGAGAACGCTCCAGCCTGTCCTGGTCACCTCGTCATACCAGTCGGCTTCGAAGGCGGCGACGTTCTGTTCCGCGGCGGCTGACAACTTCGCCCCGCGAGCCGTACGGAAGACAGGATCCTGCCCGTCGAGTACGTGATTGACGGGTAGCACGACGACCTCGCCGTCCGCGAAGATGCCGACGCGGCCGACTGGCACTGAGGCGACCAGCCGCAAGCACTCATCAACAGGCAGAATGTCGAGTCCTGCCCTGTCTGTCGGATATCTAGTCATCGCTCCCCCCGTCGCCATGGCAAAGAATGCTGCCGGGCGGTCGCCGGACGCTCGCCTCCACCTGGATAACAGTCCCGAGGCGCAGCACGAGCTGCGGGTAACTGCCGCCGCACAGCTCGGTGCGGATTAGCTCGCGGGCCCAGCTAAGTTCCAGCGGCTGGGTGTGCAGCGCCGCGGCCACGCCGCAGCCGGCGCTGGTGAGCAGGATCCGCTGCAGGGCCTGGCCCGCCGCAACCCAGTCAGCGGGGCTGTCGCCGGCCGTGCTGAGCAGGCAGGCCGCGCCGACATGCCGGGCGCCGGCGTCCGCGCTGGTAGGCGGCAAGCCCCAGCCCAGACCGCGGGCAAAGTCGCGGCCGGGAAAATCGGGGAACGTACGGGTCGGTCGCGCCGGGTAAGACGTTGGCGGCACCCCGTCGGCCCGGCCGCTGCCGGGAGCCGACACCCAGCCGGCGAGCTCCCTGACGCGCAGGCTGTCCAGCCGGAGCGTGTGCTCGGCGGCCTGTACCGTCCCCGCCAGCAGGAAGCGGCTAGCGTCGTCGGCCAGCACGTGCAATCGCGCGCCATCCCGGTGCGCACCGATGTGCAATACAGGCAGCAGTCCCGGCGGCAGCGGCGACGGGCCGAACCCGCCGCGGTGCGTCCGGCGCTGCAGCACCTGGCCGGACAGTCGCAGCTCATACTCCGCGGGATCTGCCCGCTCCGGCCAACGCAGCCGGGCAACCAGTAGCGGATCGCTCCGCTCGGGCAGTACCTCTGTCTGCGGGATCAGGCCCAGCGAGCGGAGCGCGAGGCGGGCGGTGAACAGCGCCGCGCCGCAGCTGATCAGCATCTCCCGGCCGCTCGGGTCAGCGACCAGAAGCTGACGGCTGGGGTCAGCATGGAGGCTGAGCGCGTTGCCCTCGGCCGCGAACCACCAGGGCTGGGTGTTGTGCACCGATGGCGCCCATCCGGCCGCGGCCACCACGCGAGCGATCGTGTCCGCACTGGGCGGCCCCTGCAGCTGACCGGACATCGACGAAGCGGTCATGCCTCCTCCCGTGCCTGCCGACTGCGGCATACGCCGACACCGCCAACCAGACCACCGGACTGGCGCAGTGCGCAGGGGCCATGGTCCGCGCCCGACGGGACGTTCGCCGCCGCCGCGGGTGGCCGTCTCATGTGCATCTGGAGCTTCAGGGCGGTCGCCGTTAATGTCCAGCCAGGACGAAGGTCCCGTGGCGGCATGACCGACAACCCTGCTGTGCAACTCCGACCCTGGGCCAAGGTTGGCGTGCGTTGCGTTTACCCAAGGAGCTACGGACATGAACCCTTACGCATTGGCTCTATCCAGCTCGGCCGTCAACCTCAACAACCCGGGCACGTACGTGCACTGGAACATCTTCTACGTGTCGCTCGCCAATTTGGTGCTGATCGCCGTCATGGTGGTCATATTCGGCGCGGCCTTGCTGCTGCCGTTCCCGGGCAGGCTCCGTTTCCGGACCGGCGGAATTCCCGCCGACCGCGATGCAAGCGACTCCGCTGGCGACTACGCCGCGGCCGAGCCCGCAGCCGAAAATGACGAGAACGCGGACATGTGGACCAACAAGCTGCGGCGGGCCGCGTTGCGTACGCTGCCACCTGGCAAGCTGCTGCCGGACCGGCAGCCCGCCTACGTCGCCTCCTGGATCTACGTCTTCGGCGTCGCCTCGCTGGCAGCGCTCGGCATGGCGATCGTGTCCGGCCTGGTGATCGCGCTTGGCGGCGTCGACTGGTGGCACACCAATCCGGTCGGCCACTTCTTCAACAGCATGCACCTGTGGAGCGTCGAGTTGTTCATGGCGCTCATCGTCATCCACTTGTGGGGCAAGTTCTGGATGGCCGCCTGGCGCGGTCGGCGGACGATGACCTGGATCACCGGTGTCGTCGCGTTCGTGGCTTCGATCGTGGAGTGTTTCACCGGCTACCTGTCGCAGCAGAACTTCGACTCACAGTGGATCTCGACCAGCGGCAAGGACGCGTTCAACTCCGTCGGCGTCGGCGCGTTCTTCAACCTGATGAACTTCGGCCAGATGCTGCTCTTCCACGTCGTGCTGATCCCGATCATCCTGATCGCGCTCGTCGGCGCGCACGTCCTGCTGGTCCGGATGCGCGGCGTCGTGCACCCGATCGGCGCGGACGATGGTGCTGCGCCCGCGGG
>JASHTT010000101.1 GCA_030040415.1 Streptosporangiaceae bacterium
GTGCAGGCTGATCCAAGGGTTGTCCCCCAGCACGGACTGCTCGGCAGACCCGAGGAGGGCACCAAGGTGGTCGGCGACGGCACGTACCGGCCTACCAGGACGCGAGGCGACGGTTTCATCTAGGAACGCCAGCAGATCCGGCGGCTGTCGTACGCCGCCGCTGCGGCCCTGGCCAGTCTGATGCCCGACCACCGTGAGCGCCATGACCAGCGCCGCGACAACGTCTGACTCGTCCGCGCGGCTCTGGCCAGGCTGCTGGTCGGGCTCTTGCGGCACCTCGGTGAGGATCTCGTCGGCTGAGAAGACGACCACGGTCGTCGGCGGGTCGAGAAACATGCCGACCATCTCGCCAGGGCGGAACTCCAGTCGGGGCTCGGTGCGGAAACTGAACGCCTTGATCTCGTCCGGCCGGATTCCCCACCTGCGCCAGATCCGGGCAACGGAGGCGAACGAGATGCCCAGCTCGCCCGCCAGGGAACGCACTGACCAGTGCGTGAGTCCCAGCTGTGCTGGCGGGCGCCCGCCGTCAGCCAGAGTCGCTATCACGACGTCAATCTCGTCGATCACCCGCGGCCGACCCGGCCTGGGCTCGTCCTCCAGCCTCTCGATGCCGCCCTGCGCGTAGCGCTCGCGCCAGCCGATGACGGTCGGCCGGGAAACTCCTACTATCCGTGCGATCTCCGCGTTCGGCATCCCGTCGGCAGCCAGCAGCACGATGCGTGCACGCCTCGCGAGGTCGCTCGGCACGCCTGTGGGCCGCACGAGGTCGCCGAGGCGCTGCCGGTCGCCCTCCCGCAGTACCAGTGCCGCAGACGTAGACATTCCGCCCCCCCTTTTAGGGCGCAAAGCAGTTAGAACACGCACGCTCCAGGTAGAACACGCGCGCTCCAGGTCTATTAGACAATCAGGAATGGCGTTAGGTTTACAACCGTCAAAAAACTTCCTGCACGACTTTGCCTACCGTAAAGGAATTTCGAACACGCGGTAGCTCGGGATACTATGTCCTGATTTGGTAATACCTGTAGCTTTATAGGGAAACGTAAGGCCGTTATGTTTGGGAAATCTCGAGGCAGCAGCCTGCCAAGCCCCTCCAAGCGGGAATTCGCTTGTGCAATAAAAGTATTTACACCGCGTCTGACCTGCTGGTACTGCATCAAGTGACGCGCGGAAAGCGTTCCAGCCATGTTTTGCGGCTAAAGCTGTCAACCACCCTTCTCGGCTGCGCGTCTTTCCTATGCCCGAAACGGCACAGGAGAGGGGCGAGCGCATAAGCCAGGGGCGGCGGCGCGCTCGGTGACGGGTGTGCTGAAGGAGCGGCGGTGGCCGAGAATTTGCGCGTCTCCGACCTTGTCGAGGTTGGCCAGGTACCACGGCTGAATACGCGCAGCCTTAAGGCGTGGACCGGGACATACCTGCGTCAAGTAGCGGTAATTGACGCCTGTTGCGCACTGGCTGCCGGCTTGCTGGCCTACTGGGTCCGGTTCGGCGGCACCAGCACGGGGGCTCAGATCTACTTCTGGCTCGGCATCGCACTGCCGGGGATCTGGCTGGTGACGCTTTCGCTGGCTGGGGCGTACGACACGCGGTTCATCGGGGTCGGCACGGACGAGTTCCGGCGGGTGCTGAACGCCGGCGTGTGCCTGACGGCCGTTGTCGCGATCCTCGCCTATGCCACCAAGATTGACGTCGCCCGCGGTTACGTCGTCGTGGCGCTGCCGTCGGTCACTGTGTTCGACCTTGTGGCGCGGTTCCGGTTCCGTAAGCGGCTGCATCTTCGGCGGGCCCGCGGCTACTGCATGCGCAAGGCCGTGATTGTCGGCCATCCGGACGTCATCGCCGAGCTTTCCGCGGCGCTTCGCAGGGACACCCATCACGGACTTCGGGCGGTCGCCGCGTGCGTGCTCGGGCCGGACCAGCCCGACACGATCGACGACCTTCCGGTCGTCGGCGGCCTCGGCAACATCGTCGACGTCGTGCAGCGACTGGAGGCGGACATCGTAGCGGTCCTGGCATGCCCGGAGATGAGCGGTGCACGGCTTAGAGACCTGGCCTGGGCTCTGGAGAAGACGAACACCGACCTGTGCGTAGCGCCTGCGCTGCTGGACGTCGCTGGACCGCGAACGACTATCAGGCCGACTGCCGGCCTACCCCTCCTGCACTTGGACCACCCGGAGTTCAACGGAACGCGGCGGCTGGTCAAGGCGGCATTCGACCGCGCAGTCGCGGCGCTCGCGCTACTGCTTTTGCTTCCGCTGCTCGCTGTGGTTGCTCTGGCAATCAAGCTCGGCGACGGCGGTCCTGTGCTGTTCAGGCAGGTCAGGGTCGGTAAGGACGGTAGGCCCTTCACGCTCTACAAGTTCCGCTCCATGGTCACCGATGCCGAGAAGATGCTGGTCGACCTGACGAAGCACAACGAGAGCGACGGCGTGCTCTTCAAGATCCGTAAGGATCCGCGGATCACCCGAGTGGGCTCATTCCTGCGCCGCTACTCGCTCGATGAGCTGCCACAACTCATCAACGTGCTGATCGGCACGATGTCGCTGGTCGGCCCTCGGCCCGCGCTGCCCAGCGAGACGGAAACCTACGGCGATCACGTCCGGCGACGGCTTGCGGTGAAGCCGGGAATCACCGGTCTCTGGCAGGTCAACGGGAGGTCCGATCTCCCTTGGGACGAGGCTGTCCGGCTTGATGTGCGCTACGTCGAGAACTGGTCGTTCGTCCTCGACCTGCAGATCTTGTGGAAGACCTGGGCAGCCGTCATGCACGGGAGCGGTGCGTATTGACCCAGATGCCAAACACCAGTCAGGCGCCCACGACTGAAGTCGTCCGGACGCCAGTCTCGGCTGCGTCGGAACGCGATAACGGCGCGGTGGACGTCGCACAGCTCGTGCGTCGTGCCGCTGATGGAGACCATGGGGCGTGGGAGCACCTGGTCGATCAGTACTCGCGGCTCATCTGGGCCATGACGCGCGATTTCCGGCTGCCGGAGAGCGACGCCGCCGACGTGGTCCAGGCGACGTGGCTGCGCCTGCTCGAGCACATTGACCGCATCGAATACCCGGAGCGGATCGGCAGCTGGCTGGCCACCACGGCGCGGCACGAGTGCCTGCGCCATGTCGCCGCGGGCAAACGCGTGGTGCTCATTCAGAACGACGATGCCCCGCTGGCTGACGCACTGTCGCATCAGCCAGCGGTCGATGAGCGGCTGCTGGCCGACGAGCGCGCACAGGAGGTCCGCGAGGCGCTGACGAGCCTGCCCTCGCGCTGGCAGGAGCTGCTCGAGCTGCTGATGGCCGATCCGCCGGCTTCGTACGCCGAGATCTCGGATCAGCTAGGACTACCGCTCGGCAGCATCGGCCCGACCCGTGGCCGGTGCCTGGACCGGCTCCGCGTGCTACTGCAGGCTTCCTGAGGTGCTGGCATGAGACGAGCCCAGCGCGTCGGCGTCGATCCAGTGGCCACCGGTAGCCTCGACGTCCGGGAATGCCTGCCGCACTTCGTCGCGCAGATCTGCGAGAAACAGCAAGACGGAGTCTGGCCGGCGCTTGGCCAGCTCGCCGGGGCTCACGATCGGAATATCGGTGCCCGGCATGCGTCGGCCCTGCTTGGCAGGCGAGGCGTCGACGATCGCCGGCAGCAGTACGTTGCCGACCTCGGCCCGGCAAAGCAGCGCTATGGCGCGGGAGGCGGCGCCGTAGCCGAGCACTATGCGGCCTGCGTCCCGCTCGCCAATAAGCCAAGAACGCAAACCTTCGGCACGGTCCCGCGAGTCTTGCTGGAGCCTGCCGAGCACTGCAGCGTCGGTGACGCCGACGCTGCGCTCGGCAGCCAGCAACGACCTCACGGAGTCATCGGGCCCGCCGGCATTATCCTCGTCGCGGCGAGCTGCCAGCAGGACGGTGCCTCCGTAGAGTTCGAACTGCCAGGCGGTGTGGAAGCTGAAGCCGCTCGGGGCGAGCATGGCGGCCAGCGCGGTCGCCGAGTAGTACGCATAGTGCCCGTGCCGCAGCGCATTCCACTGTCCCTGCTCGATGATCGTGCCGAGTGCGTGATACTGCAGCAGCAGCGTCCCGCCGGGAGCCACCCTGCCCGTTCGCTCGCGGATGGCCGCGCCCTGATCCACGTCGTGCATCATGCCGAAACAGTCGATCACGATGTCCGCAGACTGATGATCATGAACCGGCCGCAGGCCCTGGCCGGCCAGCAGGTCAAGCCACGACCCGCCGTGCGGGCTGCCATATTCGGCGACGGTGCCTCCGCCCGGCAGCAGGCCGGCAGTGCCGACCTTGCGCACCGCATCGGCTGCCTGCGCGACAAGTGCGGCCGGCTCGGTAGCCTTCGGCTCTTCCGGCACCGTCGGGTCGGCCACCAGCTGCGCCAGGCCGCACTGAGCGCACAGCCACATCTGCAGGGGATAGACGGGGTCCGGGCCTGGATCGTCGTTGCCAGGAAAGTAATCGCAGGCGGGCTGCAAACCCAGATCCAGCACCAGATCCCCGCTACGCCCCTGGCATGCCCGGCAGGCAATCTCCATCGGCACCCCCCTCTTTGCTCGAACCAGGGTAAGCGGCCAGGGCGTTCTATGCGGCGTGTTCCTTGCCAATTTCTTCAAAATGGTCCGCCTGGCAACAGCCCGATGATTAGAGGTCAGCTGTGTCGTTGATCCCCGCATGCCGACTGTGCGGCGCCGAGCTCACGACGACTTTCGTGGACATTGGCATGTCGCCGCTGTGCGAAAGTTACCTGGCGGCCGACGAGCTTGACGCGGCCGAGAGCTTCTACCCGTTGCACGTGCGCATTTGCGACTCATGCTTGCTCGTGCAGCTGCCGGTATACGTGTCCGGCGAAGACATCTTCTCGGATTACGCTTACTTCTCGTCTTACTCCGACTCGTGGGTCGAGCATGCCAGACGCTATGCGCTGGACATGATCGGGCGTCTCGGGCTTACCAGCAGCAGTCTGGTCACCGAGGTCGCGAGCAACGACGGCTACCTCCTGCAGCATTTCGTCGCTGAGGGAATACCGGTACTGGGCGTCGAGCCGGCCGGAAACGTCGCCAAGGCGGCGCGGGCTAAGGGCATCCGTACGGAGGTGCAGTTCCTGGGCCCGGAGACTGGGCGCGAACTCGCCCAGCGTTTCGGCCAGGCAGACCTGGTGGCGGGGAACAACGTCTTCGCGCATGTACCCGACATCCGGGGCTTCGCAGCGGGCCTGCGCGCGCTGGTGAAGGACACCGGCGTCGTAACTCTTGAGTTCCCGCACCTGCTGCGGCTTATCGAGCGGCGGCAGTACGACACGATCTACCACGAGCATTTCTCTTACCTGTCGCTGCTGACGTCGTCGCGCGCGCTGGCCACGGCCGGCCTGCGTGTCGTCGATGTGGACGAGCTCAGCACTCATGGCGGTTCGCTGCGCATATATGCCCGTCCGGCCGAGGGCGCCGGAGAGCCGTCGACCAGGGTGAAGGCGGTGCTCGAAGCGGAGGAATACGCAGGCCTGAACACGGTGGCTGGCCATCTGGGCTTCGCCAGCCAGGTGCTGCAGATCAAGAGCGACCTGCTCGGGTTCTTGCTGGATGCGGCGCGCAGGGGCCGCACCGTGGCGGGCTATGGAGCTCCCGGCAAGGGCAACACGCTACTGAACCACTGCGGTATCCGGAGCGATCTGCTCGGCTACACGGTCGATCGCAGCGTGTTCAAGCAGGGAAAGTTCCTACCCGGCACGCATATCCCCATCTACCCACCAGAACGCCTGGCGCAGACCAGGCCCGACTTTGTCCTCGTGCTGCCGTGGAATCTCAAGGAGGAGATAACCCAGCAGCTTGAATATGTCCGTGCGTGGGGTGGTCGGCTGGTCTTCCCGATCCCTGAGCTGGAAATTGTCTGAGTGGGTGACAGCAAATGAAAGTTGTGTTGTTCTGCGGCGGGCTCGGAATGCGGATGCGCGATGGTATCAATAGCGGCCCGAAACCAATGGCGATGGTTGGCGAACGGCCGCTACTATGGCATGTTATGCGCTACTACGCGCACTTCGGCCACAAGGACTTCATCCTATGTCTCGGCTATGGCGCGTCCTACGTTAAGGACTTCTTCCTGAACTACGACGAGACGAGATCTAACGATTTCGTGCTCGAGAACGGTGCCCGCGACCTGAAGCTGTTCAGCACCGACATTTCCGAGTGGCGGATAACCTTTGTCGACACCGGACTCAATTCGGCCATCGGCGAGCGACTACGGCGCGCACGACGATACATCCAGGACGAGCCGATGTTCCTGGCGAACTACGCGGACGTGCTGACGAACGCGCCGCTGCCCGACATGGTCGCGAGGTTCGCTGCCAGCAGCGCGGTTGCCAGCTTGATCGCGGTTCCGCCGCAGTCGTCGCACCACGTGGTGGAAGTCGGCGACGACGGGATCATCAGCCAGGTGACTCCCATGCGAGATCTCCGGCAGTGGGAAAACGGGGGCTACTTCGTACTACGGCCGGAGATCTTCGATTACCTGAACGAGGGCGAGGACCTTGTCGAGGACGCCATCATGCGACGACTTGTCCCGCAGCGGCGGGTGATCGCGTACCCGTACAAGGGCTACTGGTCGCCCGCCGACACCGTGAAGGAACGCGCGCAACTGGACGAGATGTATCACCGTGGACACTGCCCCTGGATGATCTGGGATCCGGACCGGTCAGCTGCGGCCGCGCCGCCGGACAGTGTCCTGGCGGGGACCATCGCCGACAGCGGCGAAGCGGCGCCGCTGGTGGCGCTCGGGTGAGCCGCACATGCTGGAGTTGAGCCTGATCACGCCAGAGCACGGGTCGCTGTCCGTGCTCGCGATCGGTGCGCACCCGGACGACATAGAGATCGGGGCAGGCGCGACGCTGCTTGCTCTTGCCGAGTCCACGCCGGGTTTGCGGGTGCGCTACGTCCTGATGACAGGAACGGCGGCTCGACAGCTAGAGGCACGGACCGCCGCGGAGACGTTCCTGCCCAATGCCGAGCTATCCATAGAGCTGCATGACCTGCCGGAGGGTCGGCTCCCCGCAGCGTGGGCCGACACGAAAAACGTGCTCGAACAGGTCGCGCGATCGTTTGAACCCGACCTGGTCGTCGCACCGTCGGCCGCGGACGCGCACCAGGATCACAGGACCATCGGCGAGATCGTGCCGACGGTATTCCGCGACCAGCTCTACCTCGCCTACGAGATACCCAAATGGGATGGCGACCTCGGCCTCGGGCGGCCGCAGGTTTACATGCCCCTGCGAGCTGACGCGGCACGGCGCAAGGCGGAGCTGCTGCATAAGTGTTACCCGTCCCAGCAAGGCCGGGACTGGTGGGACGACGAGGTCTTCCTCGGGCTGGCCCGGTTGCGCGGCATGGAGTGCCGTGCCCCGTACGCCGAGGCGTTCACGTGCACGAAGCTGGTGCTCGGCAGTCAGCCCCTGCATCCGCGCCAACCCAGGAAGTGAGGAACCCCCATGACCGTCATGGTCGACCCGGACCTGCAGGACGACGCGCTCAGGCAGGCACTCTACGACGGCAAGCTGATCGTGCTGACTCGCCTGCAGGCGGTCAGCGACCTGGTGGACTACACGCGCGAGCAGCTGGTGGACCTGTTCGCGCCGTTTGAGCCCGAGCACGCGCACGAGCACATCGAACCAGCCGAGATGGCCAAGCTGCTCGGCGAATGGAAGCCCCGGTGGATCCACGCGGAGCGGTCGAAGCAGCTCGTCTGCGACATCATCGCGCAGGCCGGCCTGCCTGTTGAGTTCACGCACTACGACGTGCCGCGGCCGCGCACCTCGTTCCCGGTTGGCCACCTCACCACCGGCGTCGCCGCTGCCTTCCCGTGGCACCGGGACTCCTGGTATAGCGCGCCCGTCCAGCAGCTCAACTGGTGGCTGCCAGTCTTCCCGGTCAGGGAGGACAACTCGATGGCCTTCGACCTCAACGGCTTCGGGCGCGCGGTGCCGAACACATCGGACACCTTCGACTACTACCGGAACAATACCCAGCGGCTGACCGCGGCCCAGAACGTGACGAAGGAGGAGCAGGCCCGACCCGGCGCGATCGACCACAAGGCCGCGCAGGAACTTATAGTGCTCCCCTCCCCCGGCTCGGTGCTGCTGTTCGCGGGCGCACAGTTGCATACGTCGATACCCAATACTTCAGGGCTCGCGCGCTACAGCATCGACTTCCGCACCGTAGACGCCAGGGACTTGGTCGCGCGCCGTGGCGCTCCCGTCGTCGACGCGGCCTGCACCGGCACGGCCATCAGGGACTTCGTCAACATCTCCGACGGCAGCATCTTCAACGAGGCAACCGTGACGGCCATCTACGGGCCTCCGCCTGACGACGTGATGCTGGTCTTCACCGCTGCCGAGGCTGAGCGGTCCGCGGAGGCTGTGTCGTCCTGACCCGGCCGTCATGGTGCGCTTTCAGGACCGAAGCGTGGCCGCAGGGTCCGGTCCGGCTCGTAACCTGCTGTCCGTCAGCTGCCGAACAGCACGCCGGACAGCCGTCCGAACTGCTCGTTCAGCAGTGCCACGTTCGCCGCGTTGTGCTCGGCCAGCGTCAGGTGGATCTCCGCTGACCGCTTCTCCAGTTCGGTGAGCTTTCCGATCAGCTCGTCTTCTTCGATCGCCTTCGCCGGCTGGCAGAACTCGCCGACTCCCATGTCGGCCATAAGCGCGTCGTGCTTGGGCGAGTAGCTGATCGCGATCGTCGGCCTAGAGAGCATCAGGGCCGCGACAATGTTGTGGAAGCGGGTGGCCACCACGTAACTCACCTGCGCCATCTCCCGCATGACGTCGGCGAACGTAACTACCGGCTCCGCGACGACCTGTCCGGGGCGCAAGTCCGGTCGCGACGCCTTCAGGTCGGCCAGGATCTCCTGCAGTGCGCCGTCGTCGGAGCCGTTGGTGTCCCCCACGATCAGCCGGACGGTCCGGCCCTGGTCCACGAGCGCACGCACAAAGCGCTTCATACCGTCGATGTAGGCGGCGTAGATCTCGTCTGCGTGGGCGCGATCGGCGTTGCTGCCGAAGTAGGCCATCACGCCGACACCGACGCTCTGCGGATCCGGCTGGTTGCGTCCGTCCACCGGCAGCGCGAAGGCCAAGTCAGGGTAAATGCGGTCGGCGGACACGTCCAGCCCGCGCTGGCGCATCGCCTCCCTCGAGTTCTCGTTCCGGTAGGAGCGGTAGGACGCCAGCCGCGCGGCCCAGTTGAACAGGATCCTGACCGTGCGCTGGCTGATCGCCCCGGCTCCGACGCTAACCAGAGCAACCTTCGTGCGCATCAGCCTGCCCGAGACGCCGAGCAGGAACATGGAGTACGGGAACTCCAGCGCGGGCAGCGGAAGGCTCGCCTCCAGCACGCCCATGCCGGGGACGATCACCACGTCGTGGCGGCGGACCCAGGACGCTACCCGGACCGCATCAAGAGCCTTGCCGAGCACCTTGAGCGGGATCGCGCGTACTCCGCTGACGCGGTCGGCGTATCGCTGGTACCAGAAGAGCGGCACGGCGTCGATCCCGTACTGACCGCTGATCCAGTCCGGTCCGGTGCACAGGGCGTCCACGACCGCATCCGGGTGCGTGGCCCTGAGGTAGGCGAGGACCGACTCCATCGAGGCGTCGTTGCCGATGTTGCCGGAGCCGAGCTTGCCGAATATGCCGACCCTAGGCGGCCGCGCGACCCGGCTGCTCACGGTCACGACGGGCTCCCGTTCCGGCCGGCCACGACCGCGTCAATGCTGACGTGCGGAGCGGAGTCCGGCGTCAGTCCGGCGCCTGGCTCGGGGACGATCAGGCCGGCTCGCGAGACAGTCCGGCTCACCACCGGAAGCGCGCGGCCGACCGCGAAGCGGGCAAGGATCCGGTAGCACTCCGCACGCTCAGAGGGCGACAGCGGCGCCCGCCCGATGGCCGTCGCATAGGACAGGAAGTACTCGCCGTACAGCCGCGCGACCGGGTGCCGCAGCCGGCTGCCACGACGCGGGTCCAGGTTGGCACATCGGCCGCGCACGGTTTTGCGCTTGCCGGCCTGGCCGCCGTGCTCGCGGCGGAAGTACAGCCAGTCGGGCACCATGCAGAAGGGGCCGTGCAGGGCGATCTCGGCGGTGAATGTTCGGTCGGCGAAGTGGTAGCTGCCGTGCAGCGCCGTCCGGCGGAGCACGTCCAGCCTGACCACGCCGCCCTCATCGTCGCCCCAGCCGTCGAACAGCATGCTACGCAGCCGCTCTGATGCCCGTGGCGCGTCCGTCTTCACCGGGTAGGGCACCAGTTCCGTCAGCTTGCCGTCGCCGTCAATCACGGCCGACCACGAGTGCGCGAGCACGACCTGCGGGTGCTCGTCCAGCACATCGACGCAGCGCTCGAGCAGGTCCCGTGCGTACAGGTCATCGTGCGAGGCGGTCTTGAACAGCTCGCCCCTGGCCTGGTCGATGGTGAAGTTGTGGTTGGGGGCCGAGCCGATGTTGTGCGGTTGGCGGAAATACCGGATGCGGGAGTCCTGGAGCGCGTACCGGCGGCAGATCTCGGCGGTGCTGTCGGATGACGCATTGTCCGAGATGATCAGCTCGAAGTCGGTGTAGGTCTGCCCGAGGAGCGCCTCCAGCGACTCGGCCAGGTAATTCTCCCCGTTGTAAACCGCGAGCCCGATGCTAAGCCGGGGAACGGCTGTCATAGTCTTCATCTCCTGGTGGGTCGGGGTGAGCCTGGGTCACCGGTCGGCTGGGGCACAGGTAAGCGGCGTCATAGGCCGGGTGCCGCCGGGGCGGCGCGGTCACGGGCATGCCGCCCTGCCGGACGGCCTGAGGAGCGGCCGTTGGACTGGACGACCGACGCCCCCCTGAGTGCGCGGTTCAGCTGCCACCAC
>JASHTT010000102.1 GCA_030040415.1 Streptosporangiaceae bacterium
ATAAGTGTCATTTCTATCGGCTGCCCGCAACCGTGTCCCGCTCGCCTCGGCTGCTGGCTCGCCGCGCGAACTGCTGGCGGGGCGCGACAGCGTAGTTAAGTTGCCGCAAATGGGATCGGTTTGGGTGGCTATTGGCTCAGGCGAGTGGAGTTCGCGTCGGCAGCACGCTGCTTGAGCGCGCAGAACAGCTATCTAACCTCGGTGGGGCGCTCACGCGCATCCTCAGCGGCGCGGGGGGCGGAGTGGTTCTCGTGCCGGGCGAGGCGGGCGGCGGCAAGTCATCGCTGTTGCGGCACTTCTGCGCAGGCATTGGCGAGCAGGCAGCCGTCCTGAGGTCCGCCTGCGACGCGCTATTCACCCCCCGGCCGCTCGGCCCGCTCGCGGAGCTGGCAGAGGAGATCCGCAGCGGCCTGGCCGTCGGCCTCGGCGCTGGTGCCGACCCGTTCGATGTCGCTGGCATGCTGCTTCGTGAACTGAAGCAGATCGCCCCCGTCGTCGTGGTCATCGAGGACATGCACTGGGCCGACGAAGCGACGCTCGACGTCGTCAGGTTGCTGGCACGCCGCATCGAGGCGGTACCAGTGCTGCTGGTGCTGAGCTTCCGCGACGACCAAGTCGACCGCACGCAACCGCTGCGGGTGGTCGTCGGCGAGCTGGCGGAATCCGGCCGGGTTCTGGCCAGGCTGCGCATGCCCGGCCTGTCGGGCACCGCCGTCGCGACCTTGGCCGGCGCGACGGACCTGGACCCAGCAGAGCTGCACCGCCGCACGGCAGGCAATCCGTTCTTCGTGACAGAAGTGATCGCGGCGGGAACGGAGAACATCCCGATGTCCGTCCGCGACGCCGTTCTGGCCAGGGCCGCCCGGCTGAGCGCATCGGCGCGCGACCTGCTCGACACCGCGGCCGTCGTGCCCGGCGAGGCTGAGACCTGGCTGCTGGCCGAGGTGGACCCGGCGGCGGTAGGCAGCCTCGACGAATGCGTCGGATCCGGCATGCTGATGGTGTCGGATGGACGAGCGCGGTTCCGCCACGAGATCGCGCGGCTCGTCATCGAGGAGTCGCTGGCTCCCGGCCGCCGGGCGGCGCTGCACCACCAAGTGCTGTCGGTACTGGAAAAGGACCGGGCCGGGATCGGTGACCCGACCCGGCTGGTGCACCACGCCGAAGCCGCGGGGGACGGGGCGGCCGTGCTCCGATACGCATCTGAAGCGGCGCGGATTGCGGCAGACCTGGGGGCGCACCGCGAGGCAGCGCGCCTCTACTCGCGAGCCCTGGCGCACGCCGACCGGCTAACCGGGCAAGAGCGGGCCGACCTGCTCGAGCGCTACGCCGAGGAGGGATACCTGACGGCGGTCGGCCCTGAAACGATGGCTGCGCTGCGGGAGGCGCTCGCGATTCACCGCGAGCGTGGTGACGTGCTCGCCGAAGGGCGGACCCTGCGGCTGCTCGCCAGGCACCTCGGCCAGAACGGCCGCCTGGACGAGTCGCTCGCCGCCGATCTCGAAGCGGTGGCGGTGCTGGAGCAGATTGCGCCCAGCGACGAGCTTGCCCTCAGCTACGTCAACCTCGCCGCCGACTACGGCCTCCGGCACGACCCGCGGGCGCGCGATTCCGCCCTGACGGCTATCAGCCTCGGCGAGCAACTCTCCTGTGCCGAGGCCGTCTACGCCGGACTGAACCTTGTCGGATGCATCGAGATTCTGTTGGGTGACTTGACCGGGGTCGCCAGCCTCGAACGTAGCCGCGACCTGGCGGAGCAGCACAGTGATTACCTCCAGGCCGGCCTGGCGCACCTAAATCTGTGCTGGATGCTGGCGCTACGCCGAGAGTGGCAGCTAGTCGACCGCTACCTGGGCCCGGCGATCGCGTTCTGCCGTGACCACGGTCAGGAACTGTCGCTCCGGCAACTCCAGTCCTTCCAGATGGAGTCCTACCTGGCCCATGGCAGCTGGGACGAGGCAACGGCCGCAGCGGAGGTGTTTCTTGCCAGCACGGATCCATCGTCCGCGGTAGCCAGGTGCACCGCGCTGACCGTCCTCGGTACGGTGCGGGCGCGGCACGGGCACGCTGGCCGCTGGACGGCCCTGGACGAGGCTCGCGACCTTGCAGGTCAGCTGGGTTACAAGAATCTGCTGCCTCCGATCTCAGTGGCCAGGGCTGAGGCAGCCTGGCTTGACGGACGTCACGCCGCCGTGCTGGCGGAGATTGAGGGTACCGATCCCGTTGCCGTACAACTGGATCCGTTCGCCGCAGGCGACCTCATGTGCTGGGGCTGGCGTGCAGGGGCAGGGGATGTGGATCCGGGCGGACTCCCGGACCCGTACCGCTTGCTGCTGAGCGGTGACCGGTCTGGTGCAGAACGCTGGTGGCAGGACCGCGGTCAGCCGTACCAGGCCGCTCTCGCATGGGCCGGGTCGGGCGATGCCGAAGGGCTGCGGCACTCGCTCGAGTTGCTGCGGACCCTCAGCGCGCGCGCCGCATCAACGATTATGGTCAAGGAACTGCGCGAGCTAGGCGAGAGCTACGGCCGGCCGACCCGGGCGGCCACTTCGGCCCATCCGGCCGGACTCACCGTGCGGGAGGTGGACGTACTCAGCCTGCTGGCAGCGGGGCTTCGCAATGCCGAGATAGCTGACCAGCTCGTGGTCTCGCCGCGCACGATCGACCACCACGTCTCGTCGATCATGCGGAAGCTTGGCGCGCAGAGCCGAGGTGAGGCGGTGGCAACCGCAGTGCGGCTCGGGCTCGTGCAGTCCGCGAGTTTAGCTTGACCCGTACCCGGGACGGTCTTCCAGAGCTGATGGCGGCGAACGGCCGATCCGAGCCCGGCTGTACTCCGCTGTCGCGCTGCGCGCGTCGCATTATCTGCCGATGGTTCTGTCTCTGAAATGTCAGAGGAAGAAATGATAGATATGCCTAGCCGCAGGCCAACTCGCCGCATGGTGCTGACTGGATCTGCAGGCGTGGCCGCCGCTGTCGCTGCCGGGAGTTCCGCCGGCATCGTGCTGAGTTCGGCCACGCCGGCGCAGGCCCAGACGGGGACGTCGCTGTCGGCTCCGGTGTACCTGACAGCGAACGGCGTCACGGTGGAGGCCGTCATCGCGCCGTCGAACGACGCGAGCGGCCAGGCCGACTCGACCGTCATCAGCGGCCTCCTGAGCCAGACCGGGTTTGTGTCCCTTCAGCTGCTTCCCGGCACCTATTTCATTGCTCAGCCGGTTACCGTCGGCCCTAACCAGTCGTTCTACGGCTCCGGGCTGGCCACCAGCATTCAGCCGGGGAGCGACTTCCCCGCTGACAATCCGCTGATCACGGTGACAGGCGCTTACGCCAGCCTCGGCCGGTTCAGCCTGCTCGGCAACTTTCCGCCGAACCCGGTGCCTCCGGCACCCGTGGGCTCGACGAACTCCAATCCGATCGTGTCAGCCGGTATCCGGCTCACAAACGCCAGCAACTACCTCGCGGTATGCACGATCGAGGACATCTACTTCCAGGCGGTCAACGGCTGGTGCGTCCGCCTCGACGACTCAGGCAGCTACGGAGCGCCGGTGGACAACATCTACCGTGGCCTGCGCGGCTACGGTAACGGCGGCATCTACCTGAGCGGAGCCTCACGGACCCAACAGTTCCGTATCGAAGACTGCGTGCTGAACTGCGACATCGGAGGCACCACTGGAAGCCCCGCATACAAGGACTCGGTCCTGATAGAGAACGTCTATGACGGTGACATCATCGGCAGCTACGGCGGCGGCCACTCCAGCGGTTCGGCGGGTAACGGGCTGCATTTCACCGGAAACTGCGCCGCTATCAGGGTGGTCGGCGGGGAGTTCTCGTGCGAGGGTGCACCGTCCAGCCCGGCCCAGCTGCCAGCCGGAGTGCTGTCCCCCTCCGCGCTGGTCATCGACGGTGGCACGTCATTGAGCAACTGTTGCTCGCAACTCGACTTCACCGGGACGCTCTTCCAGACCGCATACAACGGCGCGCTGATCGGTGACTTCCAAGATGCCAACTCGCCCGGCACCGCTGCCAGCCCGGACTGCTGCCACGACATCACGTTTGTCAGCTGCGCTTTCCAGTCGAACCTCAACAACGGGGCGGTCATCAATACGGCCGGGCGGAATATCCGCATGTCGGCCTGCGTGTTCGGGTCGGCCCAGAGCAACGGCCGTGATGCCGACCCAGGTTCGCCGCTAGGCGGAGCCTGTTATGACCTGTACGTCGGGCAGGCCAGCACATCAGGGCCAACCGGGCAGGTTGCCGGGTGCAACTTTGCCAGCGCGGCCACCGGAACCCCGCGCGTGACCGCGAGCATCGGGGAAGCCGCCGCCGATAGCAAGATCCAGATACTCGACCCGCAATTCAGCGGCACCGGATCCGCAGCCGGCAACCAGCTACAGTCCGTACGCGGTAGTAGCGCGTTGCCAGTGGTCTACCGGATGCCGATTGCCTGCGGCCGCGCGACCCTGAAGTCAGGGTCGATCAAGGTCCGCGAACCGCAAGTGGCCGCCACATCGGTCATCCGCCTGGCAGTGACAGAGGCCGGCGGGACCCCAGGGGCGCTGTTCGTTTCGCAGATGTCGCCAGGAGAACACTTCATCATCAGGTCGACAAGTTCGTCGGATGTGAGCGTCGTGCAATGGACGCTGGAGAGCGGGGGGTAACAGCCGTCGCCCTGGTTGGCTCGACACGCGATCGTGTCAGCTACTTCGTCACTCTGTTGGAACGGCTTGCTTGCCGTCCCCCGACGCATCGGCGACGGCTGTCATCGCGATCAGCGGCGCTTCAACGGGCAACTTGGCATCAACCGGCGCTAGGTGCCCGTCGGGCAGCACGCTCCACCGCAGACTTGAGCTGTCCAGGAAGAAGACGACAGGTACAAGGCGCTCGGGTGATGTGACATCTTCGACCGGCACGTGCGCGACCACATCGCGGCCCGGTCCCAGGGTCCCGAGTTGGTGCGCATCTCCGAGCTGGACGCGCTCGCTGACGTCGACCCAGTGGACGCGGACGTCGTAGACAGGTCGCCTGCCCGTGTTATGCACCCGCGCCCTGACTCGAGTCGGCTCAGGGCCCATGGATGTGTTCATGCGCAGTACCTCGACGACAACGTAAATCGTCGCGGCCTGGTCCCGGCGCCATTCCTCGGCCTCGCGTTCCCGGTCCTGCTGCTGAGCCTTGACCTGGGACTCAAGCAAGCCAAGTTCCCGGGACTGCGCCCGGAACGCTCTGATCGCGAAGAATGCCGTGACAATAGCGAAGACGGCCAGCACTCCGGTGAATGCAGCGGTCAGCGACACGGCGATGACCATGACTTGCTCCTATGTCAAGCTGCCTGACCGAACTCTATGGCCGTTGCGATCGGACGAAGGCCGTAATCGGCGCAGTCAGCCGAAGAGTGGACAGTCCCTTCTGGCGGCGACAGAGCGTGTCTGGCCTGTCGTGATAGACAGGCGACCATGACAAGAAACGTGGCTTCGGCTGAAGGCGTGGTCGATGCGCCCGCGGACACCGTCTACAGCTACCTGGCAGATATGCGTAACCACCATCCCCGGTTCCTGCCGCCGGCGTTCTCGGACTTCCAAGTCGAGTCCGGCGGCGTCGGGGCAGGTACCGTTACACGGTTCAAGATGACGGCCGGCGGACGTACTCGCGAGTACAGAATGAGCGTCGCCGAGCCAGAACCGGGCCGGGTGCTCACCGAGTCGGACATGAACTCCAGCGCGGTCACCACATTCACGGTGTCCCCCCGCGACGGTGCATCGCTCGTCCGGATCTCCACTGCCTGGGACGGCGCCGGCGGCATCGGCGGCGTGTTCGAGCGGATGTTCGCGCCCCGGGTACTGCGCGGCATTTACGCCGACGAACTCGAGCGACTCAACGCCTACGCCCGCGAGCAACGCTCCCAGTGAGCCGGCTGACTGTCGCCCGCTAAGGAGGCGTTGCGATGGACACGCGTGAGTCGGCCGAGCGCTGGCGCCGGACGTGGCGGGACGAATGGCCACGTGGGGACGTGGCAGCGGTGGCTGCCCTCTATGCGCCGGGGTGCATGTACCGCGCGCTCGCCTTCCGGCCCGCGGATGAGGGAGCGGCTGCCGCGCGGCATTACTTGGACGTCAACTTCACTGCCGAAGAGCAGCTGACCTGCCAGTTCAACGAGCCGGTCGTTGACGCTGGCCGCGCCGCGGTCGAATGGTGGGCGTCCTGGACCGAGGACGGCAGGACGCTGACGATGGCGGGCGTCACGCTCCTCCGTTTCGACGAAGAGGGGTCCGTCATCGACCAGAGGGATTACTGGAACGACGTCGACGGCCGCATGGAGCCATATCCCGGCTGGTGAGCCACGCCGCTGGGCAGGGCGTTACGCGGAAGGCTTTGCCTTGCCGGAGGTACCCTCCGGATCGACCAGGCGGCGATAGCCTGTCGTTGTGCCGGAATCCGCGTTCCGTCCCGAGCCGTTCACTGTCCGCGCCTCCCCGGAGGCGCTCGCGGACCTGCGCGCCCGGCTGCGGGCCACGCGCTGGCCAGACGCACCCGAGGACGTCGGCTGGTCGCTCGGCACCGACCTCGTCTACCTCCGCGACCTCGTCGCCTACTGGGCCGACGGCTTCGACTGGACAGCTCAGGAGAAGGCGCTGTCCGAGTTCCCGCGCTTTCGCGCCCGGCTCGACGGGCTCGGCATTCACTACGTGCACGCTCGGGCTGTCAACCCGGCGGGCCCAGTGCTTCCGCTGGTGCTCTGCCACGGCTGGCCGGACTCGTTCTGGCGCTACACGAAGGTCATTCCGCTGCTGACCGACCCGGAAGCGCACGGCGGCGACCCCGCGGACGCGTTCGACGTGGTAGTTCCGGACATGCCCGGCTACGGATACTCCGACCACCCGAATGGCCCGCCGCTTGACTCGATCGCCGTCGCGGGCCTGTGGGCCCGGCTGCTGGACGGCCTCGGCTACAAGCGGTTCGGCGCTGCTGGCGGCGACATCGGCAGCGGCGTGAGCAACTACCTCGCACTGAATTACCCCGAACGGGTCACGGCCGTCCACCGCATGGACGCGGGCGTACCGGTCTACTCGGGAGACCCCGCGGACCTGACGACCGAAGAGCGCGCCTGGTTGGCGGACATGGCGGCCTGGGCCGCGGCCGAGGGCGCCTACATGGCGATGCACCGCACCAAGCCGCAAACCGCGGCGGTCGGGCTCACCGACTCCCCGGCTGGGCTCGCCGCGTGGATCGTCGAGAAAATGCGGGCGTGGAGCGACTGCGGCGGCGACATCTCGCGGTCCTTCACGATGGACGAGATCCTCACGAACGTCACGATCTACTGGCTCACCGAGACCATCGGCTCGTCGATGCGGATGTATCGCGCGAACAGCGAGATCCCGGCCGCGCAGCAAACCCGTCGGGTTGACGTCCCCTCCGGCTTCACGCAGTTCCCTGCCAACATCAGCCAGACGCCCCGGACGTGGCTGGAGCGCGGCACGAACCTCGTGCGCTTCACGCAGGCCCCGCACGGCGGACACTTCGCTCCGCTCGAAGAGCCGGAGTTCTACGCGGAGGAACTGCGCGCCTTCTTCCGCCCCTACCGGGCCGAGTCCAGCCCGTGATCCCTACGCCGTCCGGTCCGGGAAAGCCTGGGTGACGGCGGCGGTGCGGCTGGAGACACCCAGCCTTTCGTAAATGTTCTCCAGGTGAGTTCGAACCGTGCCCGCCGATAGGTCAAGCCGCCGCGCGATCTGGGCGTTGGTATGCCCCGCCGCGACGAGCCGCAGTAGGTCCCATTGTCGCGGCGTGAGCCGAGGCACGGGGTGGCGGCGCCGCTCGGCATCCAAGCACATCTGCTGCAGATGCGGGCGCAGCAATGTAAGCACCGCCCGGTCGCGGTCGCAGAAATCCGGCCCAGGCCCGCGCAGCAAGAACAGCCGCATGGTACGGCCAGGTTCAGTGATCGGGCCGGACCGGGTGGGCAGCGTCAGCATCAGATCATGCTCGAACCCCAGCGGCCGGTTGATGCCGCACCGGGTGCCGATGGAATGCCATTGCCGGTCCGAGTAGAAGTCCGAGATCTTGACGACACTGCGCAAGTCGCCAGTCCGGTCGGGATAACTGCACGGCTCGCAGTGCCAGTAGTGCTGCCAGTTCACCGGGGCGTCGTCCTGAACGACCGCCTCGCTGCCGTCTGCCATAAACTGCGTGGCCCACGTTTCTTGTCGGCCGCTGTCGAAGCCCACGAATCCGATGGCATCGCAGCGGATCTGGCACATCAGGTCGGCCAGCAGAGAAGGTGGCAGCCCCTCCGCGGGCGGCAGGTCAGCGCGGTTCTCGCTAACGATCGCCGCTAAGGCCCGCAGATCTCGTTCACTGGCCACGACCGGAGCCACCACGGAGCACCCCCCGTCAACGGTACGCCGGCAACGCCGTTCTGGGTATCCGCAGAACGTCGGATGGCGAGGGCGAGAGTGAGCCTCCCACAATGGCATTCGGCCGACGGGGGCCGCGAGGCCAATGCGGACCTTTCTACCCGCGGCAGACGGCGGCGGGGAGGCGAACCGTGCCGTGGTACACCTGCAAGGTCAATGAAGTCGGGTCGGCGAGCGACGCTTCGGACACTCCAGCTCCGGTCGTGTACATCAACCTGACCGATAAGGCGGGCGCTTTCGCAAACACCTGGTTCTACGCAGCGAGTGGAATCCAGCAACAGCTTCTCGAGGTAGGGCTGGCGGCAATAAACAACTGCCAGCACGTAGAGGTGGCTGCTACCGCACCCGTTCCCGGAAACAATCCATATACGGAAGTCAGTCGTACCTACGGATTGCCGGCCCAGCCGCCGGACCCGCCCACTGATTTCCACGAGATCAGCCTGACGCCGTCAGCCGAGAATTCCGATGAGGTCGTTCTCGTGGTCGGCTGGAGTGAGGATGAATTCAGCTATGTGGATGGCTTCGAAATTGACTCCACGTACGATGTTCCCAATAGCATACCTAGCGGGAACATAACCTATGTAGCACCCGATGCGAGGACTGCTAGCCTCACTCTTAAGGCCGGGCGCACATACTATATCTTCGTCATTGCTGAGAACCTCGCTGGCTCAGCGAATTCCAATGCAATAACGGTCACGACACCACCGCCTCCCACGACTACCACGACCTCCGCCTCGCTGATAGCGGTGGCCCAGGTCGGACTGCCTACGAACCCATCGGCCTACGGGCTCCACATCGAAGGCAACGGCTTCGGGGCCAACGAGATGGTTGAGGTCAACGTCCTCTGGCAAGTAGCCGGTGAGTCCAATTCCTACCCTGTACTGGACGCTAACGGCCAAAACCCCGAATCTAACTTGGCTGGATATTTCTCGGTCTGGTGGAGTCCCGGCTTGGGTGGACTCTGCCCATACCCGGAACCCATAGGAACACCCCAGCCGGCCCAGTACTTCACCGTGACCGCTACGGGTCTGACAAGCGACAGGACTGCATCTGAGGCTGCTCCTCCGCTCATTTGCCCATAGCGCTGATTTAGCCTCGACGCCTGTCGGCGCGGACAGGAAAGAATGGGGCGCTCCAACGCATGGCAGAATGATGAAGGGCCGTGCCACTCGCATGCACAGCCCTTCCATCGTTGTCAACAATCTGCTCTGGTGCTTCCCGGGGAGACGTTAGAGCTGAAGGCTCAGCGCATGCCGCCGGAGTCCGTCTGGCGTCAGAAAGACCAGTCGCAGTAAATATCGGCCTGGCTGCTGGAAAGGTCCACGGCTGAGCCGGCAAGACCATCGGTACACAAATACATTTGTGTCATATCAAAGTCTGATACCAGGACGTTCACGTAAACGCCCGAAGGCGCCTTGATGAACTCCTCGCCGGAACTCCCGATACCTGCTTGGTCGAGGTAGGGCGAAACTATCTCTTTGCCCTGAGCGTACTCAGAGCTCGGGATGTTGGATATGAAAACGATCTCGTCGCCGACAAGGTCTGCATCCAGGGTCGTATCGGTGAACGGGCAGTACGTCGTGTCGTCAGGGTGAGTGGGGGAGTCCTTGTACTGAACGTACTCGCTTGGCTCCCCTTCGTGCGTGCAGCCGAGGTAGCCGGTCACCGACGTCTGCTGTGCGTTGCCGCTCGATGGGGCCTGCGTGAGAATCTGGTCGCCTGTCGTACCGTTCATGCTCAGGCACGCGCTACCGCTTGCGGTACAGAAGTCGCCGGTCCCGTCTGCCTGGGCGGTGCCCGGCACCGCGATGAGCGCGACCATGCTGGCGGCGGCAGCAGCAGCCACCAAAAGCAGCTTCGGTCTCATGTCAATCCTCTCCAGCCACGGGGTCAGCCGGGCAGCGAAGGCGCACGCCGCTCGCGCGCACGACACCAGCAACCTTCGCCCTCGACACCGCCCCGCACCAGGCAGAACATCCGGCAGGAATACCGGCAGAACCGCCGGTCACGCTGCCAAGAAAACACCGGCGTGAACGGCTGAGCTTGGCAATGGCTCTGATTCGCTTGCTTGAGCGTCCCGCGCGGTCTGCTGGTCGGCTGGTCGGTGCCCAAGCCGACAGCGCAGCGGCGGACCCGGGCACAGGCTCTCCGGCGACCGGGCATGGCTCGTCGCTCATGACAGTTCTCGTCCGCGAGAGACCGGCGGGGCGGTCAGCCAGCTGACCGCCCCGCCCCTGTGACGCTGGCGCGCCTCAGCCGCTGTAGGTAACTGTG
>JASHTT010000103.1 GCA_030040415.1 Streptosporangiaceae bacterium
GTGGTGGCAGCAACCGCGGGGCGGGTGCAGGCGCTCCTGCCGTGCCACCACCAGCAACTGGTGGTCGTGCGGCCTGGCCTGCCGGGCTGCCCGTCAGCAGGTTCATCGGCGGGCCGGCCGGGCGCACGGAGCAGCCGGTCCAGCCAGGCGAGGGCGCCCCGGACGACGGCACGGACCTGCGCGGCCAGCCGGCACAGGCTGGCCGCCGTGCACCTTCGCACGCTGGTTCCGGCTATGCCGCCGGACGTGGTTCGTCCGGCCCGGGTCCGCGATACGCGGACGACGCGCCAGGTCGCGGCGGCCCCCAGGTCGCGGCGGGTTACGAGGGACCGTCCGGCAGGGCTGACCCGGAGGTCCGGTATCCGTCCGGTGGCCCGCGTTCGCCGTCAGGCACTGGGTACGGCTACCAGGGGGAGCCCGGTTACCCGGGCGATTCTGACTACCCGAGCGATCCGGGCTACCGGACCGGCTACGCGCCCGAGGCGGATCGTGCGGGAGATCGCGGGTACCGTGATCGCGCTCAGCACCGTGACGACCTTGGCGGGCGAGGGCGCCGGTCCGAGCCAGCTGACTATCAGCAGCCGAGATCGGGCAGGCGCGGGGCGCCAGAAGCCGGACGGGACTGGCCGCTCGACAGCCGCCCGGCTGTCTCCGAAGGCCAGCCAGCACGGCAGCCGTCGGGCTGGAGCGATGACGGGCGGTCGTCCGGCTGGCCGGGCCAAAGTGAACAAGGCTGGGTGGCGGACTACCCGCACGGGCCCGAGGATGTGTTCCCCGCTGGCCAGGGCCAACAGGCGTGGCCGGGTCCTGGCGACGCGCTGGAAGCCTTGCCGCCCGCTGAGGTACACCACGACTGGTCTGGCCGCGGTCGGCGATCAGCGTCGAACTGGCCGGAACCCGAGAACGAGGAAGGGGACGATTGGTGATGCGACCGCGATACCGGCGGCCGCTGTTCGCCGTTCTAGTCCTGCTCGTACTCGCCGGCGTCTACGCTGCCGCGGGCCGCAGCCACCCGGCCGCCGCCGTCAAGAGCTCGTCGGCGAAGCCAGTGAGCGTTCCGGTCACGTCGGCTGTACGGGTATGCCCGGGGCCAGGCACGGCCGGGGTCACCTCCTCGTCGGTCGCGCTGGCCGCGGTGCCGGGAAACGCGGCGGCGGGCACGGCTGTCGTGACAAGGCTCACACCTTCCGGCAGCGCCGGGCCTGGGCCCCAGGTGATTACCATCAGCCAGCCAGGACTGCTGCGGATCGCTAGCGTCGCAGCCGCCCCGCCGCTGCCCAAGAGCCTGCAAGCCGGCGTCCCCGGAGCCAGCCCGACGGTTACAACGCAGGCAGCCCGCGGCGGGGTGGTCGTGACCGCCACAGGCGGCATGGCACAGGGACTGGCGGTAGAGCAGGCAGGTCCTGGCGGGCTCGTCACGCAGCAGTGCGGGAGCCCTGGCACGGACCTGTGGTTCGTCGGACCAGGCCAGGTTCCGGCAACCGACATCGAGCTGTACCTGATGAACTCCGGCAGTGAGGCGGCCGATGCCGCGGTGTCCTTCCTGACTGACGGCACGAAGGGCGCCCCGCTGCTCGGCAACGCCGACAACGGCATCCAGGTGCCGCCGCACGGGATGGTGGTCCAGTCGCTGGGCAAGCTGCTCGCCTCGTCAAAGATGATCGCGCTGAACGTCAGCACGAGCGTCGGCGAGGTGGCTGCGGCCGTCCGCGAGACCTCGAGCGCCAGCGACGAAGGCGCCTGGCTGCCGGCGACGCAGGCACCCGCGAGGACGCTGGTCATTCCGGGCATGCCGGCTACCAGCGGCTCGCGCGAGCTGTACATCGCGGTGCCGGGCAGCGCGACCGCCCGGGTGAAGATCACCGCCGTGACGTCCAGCGGGTCATACCAGCCAACTGGCGGTACCGGCATCGGCCTGATCGGTGACTCCATCAGCGAGATTCCGCTGCCCTCGCTGGACGGGATCGCGGGCGCGATCAAGATCTCCGCCAACGTTCCGGTGACCGCCAGCCTGCTGGTCCCAGGTGGCCCGGCTGGCGCACAGGGCGTGCTGGCGGCGGCGGGCGGTCCGGTCGAGGAACAGGGCGTTGCGGCGGACAACCCGGCCAAGGGGACCGGAACCGTGCAGCTCGTTCTGTCTGCCCCGGGCAAGAGCGCGGCTGTCCGCGTGACCGAGGCGACGAGCGCGGTAGCGGCGGCCGGCCAGGCCGGCCAGATAGTGCAGGTCAAAGCCGGCTCGTCCGTCCTCGTGCCGGTCAAACCGCCGTCCGGCAAAGCCTCGCCATTCGCGATCGTCGTGACGCCACTGCCAGATTCAGGGCCCGTCTACGCTGCCCGGCTCATCATGACCGGCGGGGTGGTGCGGGCCATCCTCCCGGTTCCGAGCTCGCTGACCTCGGTGCGGCTGCTACCGGTGCCGAGCTCGCTGTCCAGCGTCGATAACTGAACCGGACCGGCGGGCGGCAGTGCCGGCGGCTGGCTGATCGGCAGCGGCTAATCCTCGGCCGGGTAGCCGGGATCAACGGTGCGCGGATCAACGCCGAGCCAGTGCGCGAACTCCTCGACAACGACGTCCAGGATGAGCTCGGCAAGCTCCTCCTCGCCGTCGGCCCGGGCCAGCAGCGGCCTGCGGTACAACACGATCCTCGCCGGGTGCCTGTCGTTCGCGGCGTCCCCGGCCTCCGGGTCGAGCCTGGCCAGCGGCACCGGATCGATGTCGTCCACTGGCTCGTCGGCTGGCGGGATCTCCTCCACGGCGAATTCCACGCCGGACAACTCGGCTTCCCAGCGTGGCTCGAGCTGTGACACTGCCAGCAGCACCAAGTCGTCGAAGCGTTCGGCCCGCGTCCGGTGCAGCGGTACCTCCGGCGGCACTAGGTAGCCGCGCAGCCCGCGGCCGTGCCTGTCCCGCCGGTGCACGCGGCCCGCGGGGCCGGTGCCGTTGCCCTCATGCACAGTAACCGAGCGTATCCCCGGCAGGGTCTCCAGTCGGCCCCCCGGGCTGGGCGGATCGGACCCGGTGCGGCCCTGGCTAGCACCTCGGGCGTCCGGGGTCGTCCTCCCGGGCTCGCGCGACGGTGCCAGCCCGCCTGGGGTGCCCGTTCCCAATACCGGAGACACGATCGCACGGTGTGCCCCGGGTGGTGGCGTTACCGCCCTCCGGTCGATACCGTCAGCCGTTGTGAGCGACCGTCGCCAGCAAGTCGCCCTCCGGTCGCGGGGGCGACGCCGCGCGGCGCGAGAACCGGACAGAGGCTGTTAGTTGACCGCTCGCCAGTGCTCCCGCCCAGCCTGCAAGCAGGTTGCGCGCTACACGCTGACCTATGTCTACCGCGACTCGACAGCCGTACTTGGCCCGCTGGCTGCCTACGTCGAGCCGCACTGCTACGACCTGTGCGCCCGGCACGCCGATCGGATGACAGCCCCGCGCGGCTGGGACATCGTCCGGCTGCCGCTTCCTCAGCCCGAGGACGAAGCGGCAGTGGCAGCGGCAGTGGCAGACGACCTCGAGGCGCTGGCCAACGCCGTGCGCGAGGCCACCGCGCCGCTGAGCCAGGAAGAGCCCACCGGGCAGGGCATCGAGGTGGGCCGTCGTGGCCACCTGCGGGTGTTGCGATCGGCCCCCGGCGGTCCGCCGCACCCCGGGCCGGCGCCTGCCGGGCCGACGGCCTGACGTGATCCGGTTGTGCTAGACCGCGGGACGACGCCGGAACCCCTGTGGTTTCAGCCCGGGGGACGACCCGGCGGAACCCCCGGCGGGCATTCCGGCTCACGGCCGCGTAGGGTGCAGCCGTAACGCCGCGGGCCGATCACAGCGCAAGGTGCGGCGCTGCACCAGGACGACAGGAGACCCCGATGAAGATCGACGACTGGCTACTCGACATCCTGGCCTGCCCCAAGTGTCACTCGCCGCTGCGCGTGGACGAGGCGGCCAGCGAGCTTGTCTGTACCGGCCCGGATTGCGGCCTGGCATACCCGGTACGCGACGACATCCCCGTGCTCCTCGTGGAGGAGGCCAGGGACCCGGCGGCGTCCGGCGGGACGGAGTGACCGCTCATCGGCCCTGACGGGGCTGCCGGCAGCGGGCAGCCGCAGGCACGCCAACCGCGAATACGGCGGCACGGCGGAAAGCGCGCTCTGGCTGCGGCGCTAGGTGCGAACCTCGGCATAGCGGTGACCAAGTTCGCGGCGTTCGCAGTCACCGGGTCGGCTTCCATGCTTGCCGAGTCCGTGCACTCGCTCGCCGACTCGGGGAACCAGGTGCTGCTGCTGGTCGGCCGCCGCAGGGCGCGGCGTGCGGAAACCGAGGAGCACCAGTTCGGCTTCGGCGCCGAACGTTACTTCTACGCGTTCATCGTGGCTGTCGTCCTGTTCACGGTCGGTGCGGTGTTCTCCTGTTACGAGGGCGTGGAGCGGATCCGGCATCCGGAGAAACTGACCTCGCCGCTCGTGGCGTTCGGGGTTCTCGCCGTCGCCGTGGTTCTCGAGGCCTTCTCGCTACGTACCGCCGCGGGCGAGGCAAGGCCGAGCCGCGGCCAGGCCGGCTGGCGCAGCTTCATCCGGCATGCCAAGGCGCCCGAGTTGCCTGCCGTGCTGCTGGAGGACGTCGCCGCGCTGACCGGCCTGGCGTTCGCGCTCGTGGGTGTGACGCTCGCGACCATCACCCGCGACGACAGGTGGGACGGTGCAGGTTCGCTGGCCATCGGCCTGTTGCTCGGCTGCGTCGCTGCCGTGCTTGCCGTTGAGATGAAGAGCCTGCTGATAGGCGAGTCGGCCAGCCCCGGCGTCGAGGCCGCGATCGTCGCGGCCATCGAGGGCGGGCCCGAGGTCGAGCGCGTCATCCACCTGCGCACGCTGCACATCGGGCCGGACACGCTGCTGGTCGCCGCGAAGATCGGCGTGCTGCACGACGACACTGCCGCGAGCGTCGCGGCGGGCATCGACGCCGCTGAGCGGCGGATCCGGGCCGCGGTCCCGGCCGCTGAGTTCATCTTCCTCGAGCCCGACGTCTACCAGTCGAGCCGGACCGACACGGCGAACCCCGCGGTCCGTGCGGCCGGGCGGCTGCGCAGCCGGCTGAGTACCCGGTCGGCGGGCCGGGGCCACTGAGCACTAGGTGGCGTCTTTGCTGTCCGAGCCGCAGCCGTCCTGCGGGCCCGCCTTGTGTGCGACGAACTTCAATGACCAGTCGACGATAACGGTGATCTTGTCGAATCCGAGCGTCTGCAGCCGGATCAGCAAGGACGCGGGCTCGACCGGGTTGTAGGTGTCGTCAGCGTGGAAGTGATGCAGGTCGTTGCTGGCCATGCTGTCGGAGCCGACCAGCACGCCGCCCGGACGCAACACCCTGAGCGCCTCGGCGAAGATCTTGTTCTGCATCGCGGTCGTGGGGACGTGGTGCAGCATGGTGAACGTGCCGACCGAGTCAAAGGACTCGTCCGGGTAACTGAGTTCGGTGCCGCTGCCCGTGACTATCTCGACGTTCGTGTCCGCGTAGCGCTCCTTCAGCAGGGCGGCCGCGGCCTCCTCGACCTCGACGGCTGTCAGCCTGCTAACGCGGTGCCTGAGCCACTCTGTCGCCGCGCCCGGTCCCGGGCCGATCTCCAGCATTTCGTCCCCGAGGTCGATGCCCGCGGTGACCTCCGGCAGAACTTCGTTCTGGATGTGCTCGGCCCACTCGGGACTTGAGCAGACTTGTGCGTGGTTCTCGTTCATGCCGACGACGCTACGGAGCGGTGAAACTGCCGCCAACGGCGTAGGCTGCCAAGCTGTGTCGCAGGACGGACAAGCGCGAGACGACTTCTGCCTGGCGGATGTCGATCCGGCGGCCGCGGTCATCGTTGCCACCTTCCCGATGCCGGCTGGCCTGGTCTTCGACTGGCACACGCACCCGGACCACCAGCTTGCCTGGGCGGCGAGCGGAGTTCTCACCGTCCGGACGGAAGCGGCGACATGGGTGCTGCCGACGACCCGTGCGCTCTGGATCCCGGCCGGGATCCGGCACGAGACCTTGTCGGCCGGGGCCGCGACCATGCGCTCGGCGTACGTGCGCCCGGCGCTGTGCCCCATCGACTGGGCAGAGCCGACTCCGGTCTCAGCCAGCCCTCTTCTGGCCGAGTTGATCGGCTACCTCGAAAGCACCGACCTT
>JASHTT010000104.1 GCA_030040415.1 Streptosporangiaceae bacterium
AGGATCGACGGGTCCTCGGCCGGGCCCTCGACCCCGCAGTTCCAGGACCGGTTGTCGTCGGTGCCGTCCCTGTTGTCCTCGCCGTTGGCGGCGTTGTGCTTGCTGTCGTAGCTGACCAGGTCGGCGAGGGTGAACCCGTCGTGGCAGGTGACGAAGTTCACCGATGCAACAGGGCGGCGCGCGCTGGTTTCGTACAGGTCGCTCGACCCGGCCAGCCGTGAGGCGAAGTCCGGCAGCACGCCCGGTACGCCGCGCCAGAAGTCCCTGATGGTGTCCCGGTACTTGCCGTTCCATTCCGTCCACAGTGGCGGGAACTTGCCGACCTGGTAGCCGCCGTCGCCGACGTCCCAGGGCTCGGCGATGAGCTTGACCTGCGACACGACCGGGTCCTGCTGGACCAGTTCGAAGAACGCTGCCAGCCGGTCAACCTCGTGCAGCTCGCGGGCCAAAGCCGCGGCCAGGTCAAACCTGAAGCCGTCCACGTGCATCTCGAGCACCCAGTACCTGAGCGAGTCCATGATGAGCTGCAGCGCGTGCGGGTGGCGCACGTTGAGGCTGTTCCCGCAGCCGGTGTAGTCCAGGTAGACGGCCGGGTTGGCGGCGTCGAGCTGGTAATAGGCGGCGTTGTCGATGCCGCGGAACGACAGCGTCGGCCCGTCCGCGCCCGACTCTGCCGTGTGGTTGTAGACCACGTCGAGTATCACTTCGATGCCCGCCGCGTGCAGCGTCTTGACCATCGACTTGAACTCGGCCACCTGGCCGTGCGGCTCTGCCGAGCTCGAGTAGCCGTTGTGCGGGGCGAAGAAGCCGATCGTGTTGTAGCCCCAGTAGTTGGTCAGGCCGCGTGCCGCGAGCGCCTGCTCGGGCACGGACTGATGCACGGGCATCAGCTCGATGGCGGTGACGCCGAGCTTTGTCAGGTGCTCGACGACCGGCGTGGACGCGAGGCCGGAGTAGCTGCCGCGAAGCTCGGCGGGAACGAGCGGGTGCCGCTTGGTCAGCCCGCGGACGTGCGCCTCGTAGATGACGGTCTCGTGGTATGGCGTGCGGGGCTGCCGATCGTCCGCCCAGTCGAAGTACGGGTTGATCACCACGTTGCGCGGCATGAACGCCGCGCTGTCGGCCGCACTGGGCACCGCGGGGCTGCCTGGCTCGTAGTCGAACAGCGCCTGATCCCATTGCAAGCTGCCGTCGATCGCCTTGCCGTAAGGGTCGAGAAGCAGCTTGGCGGGGTTGCACCGGTGCCCCCGACGCGGGTCGTAAGGCCCGCTTACCCGGTAGGCATAACGCTGCCCGGGACCGATTCCAGGCAGGTAGCCGTGCCAGACGAAGCCGTCGACCTCCGTCAGGTCGAGCCGCGTTTCAGTGCCGTCGGAGTCGAACAGGCACAGCTGCACCCGGTCGGCGACCTCCGAGAACAGCGCAAAGTTCGTGCCGGTCCCGTTCCAGGTGGCTCCAAGCGGGTATGCGGCTCCAGGCCATATCTGCATCCGCCGACCTTACCCGGCGAAATTAGTGCTAGACCTGCGCAGCACGCTCGCCAGGTCCAGGCCGGCCGGCAGCGAGCCGAACGGCGTCGCCGGGCCGCCTGCCAGCTGGGTGAGGCGGCTAGCACAGAATGCGTCGGCGACGGCGGCCGGCGCGTGCCTGGACAGCAGCGCGGCCTGCAGTGTCCGGGTGATCAGTCCGGCGAGTTGCCTGGCCCGCCCTTGCGCCGCGAGCGGGTCGGCCAGCGCCTCCTTGACTTCCGCGCGGAGCGCGGCTGCGGATTCGCGGAGGACCGACGAGTCCCCGGCTGCCTGGTCGATCTCGGCGAACAGCTGGTCGGCCGAGTCGGGCGTGCGGACGAGGGCACGGAGCACGTCGAGCGCCGTGACGTTGCCGGAGCCCTCCCAGATGGAGTTGAGCGGCGAGTCCCTGAGCAGCCGGGGCATCTCGGACTCCTCGACGTAGCCGTTCCCGCCGAGGCACTCGAGCGCCTCGGCCACGACCATCGGCGTGCGCTTGCAGATCCAGTACTTGGCGGCGGGAAGGGCGAGTCGCAGCAGCGCGGCCTCGGCGGAATCCCCCCGCGCAGCCCTGTCGGCGGCTCCGGCGAGGCGCATGGCCAGCGTGGTCGCCGCTTCGGACTCCAGGGTCAGGTCGGCGAGCACGGCCGCCATGGCCGGCTGGTCAATCAGGGTCGCGCCGAAGGCCCGCCGGTGCCTGGCATGGTGCGCCGCGGTGACGCAGGCCTGCCTGATCGCCGCCGCGCTGCCGAGGACGCAGTCCAGCCGGGTGGCGCTGACCATGTTGATGATCGTCGCGACGCCACGGCCTGGCTCACCGACAAGCCACGCCACTGCCTGGTCGTACTCCACCTCACTGGAGGCGTTGGAGGTGTTGCCGAGCTTGTCCTTGAGCCGCTGGATGTGCATTGCGTTCCTGCTGGCGTCGGGCAGCACCCTGGGCAGCAGGAAACAGGACAGGCCCTCGGGCGCCTGGGCCAGCACGAGGAACAGGTCGCACATCGGCGCGGAGCAGAACCACTTGTGTCCGGTCAGCACGTAGCTGCCATCGGCGGTCGGCGTTGCCGTGGTGGTGTTCGCCCGGACGTCGGAACCGCCCTGCTTCTCGGTCATGGCCATCCCGGCCAGCAAGCCCGCCTTGCTCGCGGGTACCCGCAGCCCGGGGTCGTAGACCGTGGCGGCCAGCAACGGCTCGTACATGCTGGCCAGCTCGGGCGTTTGCCTGATGGCGGGCACACTCGAGTAGGTCATCGAGACCGGGCAGCCGTGCCCGGCCTCGGCTTGGGTCCAGACGATGAACTTGGCGGCCCTCGCGACGTGCGCACCCGGAGTGTTGTCCGCCCAGGGCGCGGCGTGCAGGCCGTGGCTGACGGCGGTGTTCAGCAGTTCGTGCCAGGCTGGGTGGAAGTCGACTTCATCGACCCGGAATCCGCGCGCGTCGTGGGTCCGCAAAACCGGCTTATAGACGTTGGCTAGCCTCGCCTGCTCCTTGGTGCTGGCTGCGCCAGCGAGCAGGCCGAGCTCGTGAAGTTCCGGCTCGGCGGAGCCGCCGCCCTCGCGATGCAGCGCCGACAGCAGCGCGTCGTCCGCTGCAACGTCGTAGCCTGCCAGCGGCGGGACCTGATTCAGGACCTCGTGCGTGGTGTGCTGCCCGGCTTCCGTCATACCGCCGCTAGGTGTGGATGCCACACTCAGTCTTCGCGGTGCCTGCCCAGCGCCCGCTGCGCGGGTCGGCGCCGTCGGCAACCCTGGACGTGCAAGTGCGGCAGCCGATCGATGGGTAGCCGTCGTACAGGAGCGGGTTCACCAGGACGCCGCGGGCGGCGATGTAGTCGTCTACCTGCTTCTGGGTCCACTCGACGATCGGGTTCACCTTGATCATCTCGCGCCTGGCGTCCCACTGGACGACCTTCGTGTCGCTGCGAGACTCGGTCTCCTCCCGGCGCACCCCGGTAAACCAGGCGTCATAAGGGCCGAGGGCCTCCTCGAGGGGGACCACCTTGCGGAGGTAGCAGCATAGGTCGGGGTTCCTGCTGTACAGGCGCGGGCCGAGTTCGGCGTCCTGCTCCGCCACGGTGGTGGACGGGGTGACGTTGATCACATTCACCGGATAGACGCTCGCCACGGCGTCCCTGGTGCCAATCGTCTCGGGGAAGTGATAGCCGGTGTCGAGGAACAGCACGTCTATGCCGGGCATCTGCTCCGACACCAGATTCACAAGTACCGCGTCCGTCATCGAGGACGTAATGCAGATCCGGCGGCCGAATGTACCGGCCGCCCACGCTATAACGTCCTCGGCTGGCGCCCCCGCCAGTGCCTCTGCCGCTTCCGCGGCCAGCCTCTCCATGGCGCTGGGCTCCTCCTCGGAGTACGACTCGTCAGTGCGATTCGTCAGGTCGGCAGCATACTCTGCCGCCCTGTGCCATGGCGCGGGCCCACGGCCGACCGGCCAGTACTAATTATCCCACACCACACTAGGCCTAACCTATGACTGCCGCACGCCGTGTCGCCTAAGTCACAATAATCACGACAACTGCGGTCGGTGCCATGACTTGCCGGGCGAGGCCGCCCGGACCTGCCAGTCGACTCAACCTTGGCATCGCCGACCCTATTCCGGCGGCGAGCAGGCCATCAACGGCCTTGGGGAAGGCTCCCCAGGCCGTTTCTAATCCTGTTGAAGGGCGCTGTCAGCCCTGGCGCAGCCAGCTAAGGCGTGCATCGGCGGGCTGAGCCGCCGGCTTGTGCTGGCAGTCGCACCACGTGCCGCCTGGGCAGTCCTCGTGCCTTTGATCGCGGCAGTTCGGGCAGACCATGGCAGGTGGCTGGTGTCCTGGGTCAGGCCGCGTTGGCCCGGCGCATCCGCCGACGGCGCTCAGACGAGCGCTCGTCCTCGTTTAGCCCGCCCCACGTGCCGTACTTCTCCGGCCTGCTGACTGCGTAAGTGAGGCACTCCGCGCGAACCGGGCAGGCGGCGCAGACGGCCTTGGCCTTGCGCTCACGGATCTCTCGCTCGGGCTGCCGTTCCCCGTCGGGCCCAAAGAAGAGGACGACCTCATCACCGCGGCACGCAGCCTCATCCTGCCAGGCCCAGTTTGGCCGCTGCATTAGGGCGGCCGGGCGGCGTACCTCAGACATGAATCGTTCTCCTCAACCCATCCACATGTGACCGCACCGGGCCACGGCTCAAGTACTGCTCTCGTATTTGGTGCAACCTCAACCTGTCCATCCGGCGGACCGTCCGGCACGCTGTATACCCGGCACGGAGGATTTCTCGCGCGGTGTGGCAGTTTGCCCCGTCGGATAATGCAACGCGCTGCGCCAACGTGATGTTCCCGGCGACGGCGATTGCAGGGTCACGACACAGGTACTAGTCGCCAGCCCGAGCGCGCGGACCGCCGGACAATCATGCCACCGGCGGCCGGCTCCGCGCAGCCTGGACGGCAATATCCGCCGATCCCGAGTGGCCGTCGTCACACTAAGTGATCATTAGCTGGACAGATCCCCGAGTTCTGGGCCTACCATAGCTTCATGTCGGCGTCCGATGCAGCACCGCTGCCTCGTCTCGGCGAGGTCTTTTTCGACGTCAGGGGCAATTCGCGGAGCATGCGGCTGAGTTGGTACGCCGACACCGGCGTCGCGGTATTCAGCATCTGGCAGGGCGGCGTATGCACTGGCACCTTCCGGCTGCCGATCGATGATCTGCCCAGAATGGTCGAAACGCTGCAGCGCGGACCGCAGGGTCGGCGCGGTCGGCCAGCTCCGGTTGGCCAGGACCCTTACGGCGAGCATGACAAATACGCCTAGCGTGACGAGTTCGGCGACGGCGACCCGTATGCCGAAGGCGACCCGCATGCCGAAGCCGGCCAGTACGACGATCGTGGCCGGTATGGCGACGCGCACCAGTACGCAGATGGTGATCCGTATGGCGAGACGGCGGCCATCAGCCGGGCCGGACACGCCAGGCGACAGGATTACCCGAGTGGCGGGTACTCGCCAGCAGACGATTACCGCGCGGACTATCAGTACGAGCGGCCGGCCCGGGATCAGTTCATTGACGCCGCCGGCGAGACGGACTACGGCCAGGAGCGCTTTGTGCCGCCG